>NZ_JUEE01000123.1:0-14564 GCF_000802135.1 Desulfosporosinus sp. BICA1-9 | reverse complement strand
ATATTAAGAACCTTTTTATAAGTTAAGGTACTCCAAACAAGGAGTTGAAGGACTGGAATTATGAACCCTAAACTAAGAAACATAAAACTGACGAAAAAAGCCCAAAACCCCTTCAGCCCCCTAAGCCGAGTCCGTACAATTGGCCTTACTTTAGAGGTGGTATAACTGTATTTTTTTCTCCCTCTTAATCCTCTTTCAAGCAGTAATACACTAATGACAATAGTCATCAAAACTCCTGAAAGCTTAACGGCAGTGTCGATATCCCCCATAGAGAACCATGCCTTAAAAATCGCAGTACTAAATGTTTGCACTCCAAAATAAGAGACTACTCCGTAATCATTGAGCACCTCAAATATAACGAGAGTCATCCCACCTAAGATGGCCCCCCTCGAAATAGGTAAAACAACCTGAGTAAAAATTTCCAGCGAGTTCTTCCCTAATAGCCTAGCGTTTTCAATGAGAGACGCTGATTGGTTGGTTAAAAACGCACGAGTGACTGTATAGACATACGGAAATAAGAAGACAGCGAAAATGAATATTGCTCCCTGAATGTTCATGATATCCAACCACTTCGGATTGACTTGAACTTCCAAGACATTTCTGAGAAGCCTTTGTACGACTCCAGTATAGTTTAAAATCCCATTATAAGTGTACGCCCCAATATAAGGCGGAATTGTCAATGGTAGAATTAGAGCCCAATTAAAAATCCTTCTTCCTGGAAAATCATAAGCTGAAATCAACCATGCCAGTCCGCTTCCAACCAAAACTGTAAATACACCAGTAAAACCAATGATCATCAAAGTGTTGGTAATATAATCTTGAAGTAAATAGGTTTTTATGTGATACCAATTTTCATTCGGTTGAACGAACAAATTCCCAAATAAGTAAACATTAGGTAAGATAATCAGTGCAACGAAAAACGCACTCAACATTCCCCATAGATTAAAGCTCCGTTTGATACTGCTACCACTCCTCAAATATACACCACCCTTAATCTATCTATTAACTCACCATACCAAATGAAGGCAGCCTCTCTAGGCTGCCTTCGTTGACTCAAAGAATTACTTCCAACCCACTTGACTAAAGATCTGTACAGCGTTCTTATTATTCTCGCCTAATTTCGTGAGATTGATAGTCTGTGGTTTAAAGGTTCCCCAGGACTTCAAAAGGTCTGAAGGCTCAACAACAGGGTTAGCCGGATATTCGTAGTTTGCTTCGGAAAATTGCTTCTGGGCCTTTTCGCTAGAAAGGAATTCAACCAATTTGATCGCATTTTCTTTATTCTTTGCGGATGCAGTTACACCAGCTCCACTTACATTAATGTGAGTACCGGTTGTGCTTTGATTTGGGAAGAAGACCCCGAGTTGTTTAGCGACCTTGACTTCTTCAGAATCCGAGGAATTTAGGAGGAGGCCGTAATAATACGTGTTCATGATGGCGACATCTCCTTCGCCTGCGACCACAGCCTTTGCTTGATCCCGATCCGATCCTTTGGGAGTACGAGCCATATTGTTAACAATTCCTTTAGCCCATGCTATCGCCCTTTCTTCCCCGTTCACAGCGATAAATGAAGCGAGTAAGGATTGGTTGTAAATACTGTCTGAACCACGGACAAGAATTTTCTTATTCCATTTGGGATCGGTCAGATCTTCGTACGTTGATAATTGGGATGGGTCTACCCGATCCTTGGCATAAACCAAGACCCTCGCCCGAACCGTTAAACCATACCATTGATTATCCTTATCTTTTAGATTCTCAGGAACGTTTTTAGATAAGGTATCCGATTCTGCAGATTGTAATAACCCTTGTTCTTTTGCCCTATGAAGTCTTCCGACGTCTGCTGTCACGAGAAGATCCGCTTGAGAATCTTTCCCTTCCCGAGCAAGACGCTCAATCAATTCATCGGATTTCCCTTCGATGACATTGACCTTGATCCCAGTTTCCTTAGAGAACTCCTCTAAGAGCAGCTTATCCGTCTCATAATGTCGGTCGGAATAAATATTGACAACTTGACTTGTCTTTTCCCCTTGCGGTGAACTGGATTCCGTTTGAACTGACGTAGTCGATGAAGTTGCTGAACAACCCGTAAGTACCGCTCCAGCTAAAGTAAGTACAGCAAGCATTCCTGCAAAGCGACGTTTTTTCATAATGTGTTTCTCCTCCCAAATTTCCAAAAATAGTTCATAACCTTTGATTTTTATCTTGCACGCGTTCAAGATATTGAAAATCATTATCAGTTACAAGTATACTTCTTTTAGCTATTTTGTCAACAGTTTTTTTGATACTCTGCTATACTCCCAAGAACTTAGATTATATTTCAATCAAAATAGGAACAATCTCCCATGTATCTAATATTGGTTATCAGTTAACTCCCTCACGCAATAAAGTTAAGTAGACAAACGCTCAAGATTATCAAGCAAAATATCTGGTTTTCCCTTCTCGTTAAACTAACTGCCTTAGTGCTAATTTTCCCTGGTTGGCTTATTTTATGGGTTGCAGTCCTTAGTGATACTTGCGCAGCAATAGTAGTAATATTAAATAGTATGCGATTAATGAGACTAGTCATTAGCAATTCTATAGTCCTTTTTGCTTATTAAACTAACTAAAGTATTTAAACCTTGAAGTATATCTACGGGTTCGAAACCAGTTACTACCCCTGGAATCTTAAAATCCTTGCTTAGAAATTCGTAAGGTTCACTTCCGATAATTGCACTAACATTACCCGTAATAAAAAACCGTCCAAGTTCAAATCTTTATCCTGAACGAGTGCTCCCATAACTGGGGGCACAATTTTATGGGCTGTAAAGAAAAAAAGATTGCATAAGCCGTTTTTTCTTGTCTCGATAGCCGTTACCGCAGTCATCGGTGCGGTCGTTTCAAAGCCTACTGCCAAAAAAACAATCTGTTTAGAAGGATTGTCCGCAGCAATGGTGAGGCAGTCCATAGGAGAGTACACTAGTCTAATATCTGCACCTTCCGCCTTTTTCTTAAGGAGCGAGCTTTTTCTATCTCAAAACTCTTCCTGGAACAGCAAGACACACACTAATCTCTCCTTTTTGAGTCCATAAAAGTATATTAATCAGATACATGCTTTATTAAATTGACTATTAATGTTCACTTGCTGACTTAACCATGAGCATAATTCATCGATACCCTGATCTTGGTCTTTAAGACAGGATGTCTCGAAAATAGTCGCTAAGGCATTAAGAGAGTTAATGTCTTTGTAGAACTCAGCTTTATCGAAATTAGTCAGTTCCAATAAATCCATTTTGTTTAAAATAATTGCCCCACTGTTCTCAAACATTCGCGGATATTTCAATGGTTTGTCATTACCTTCCGTGGTACTCAATACTGTGATCTTTATGTCTTCACCCAGTTCAAAAGCCGCTGGGCAGACTAAATTGCCGACATTTTCTATCACAAGCAAATCCACATTATCCAGGTTTAAAGAATCTAAGGCACCTTTGATCATCTTTCCATCCAAGTGACAAGCTCCCCCTGTGTTGATCTGAACCACTGGGACCCCTTGTGCCTCGATTCTTTCGGCGTCCTTAGTTGTGTACAAGTCCCCTTCAATAACTGCAATTTTAATTCTATCTTTAAGTTTTGAAATGATCTTTTCCAGCAGCGATGTCTTACCAGAACCTGGTGAACTCATCATGTTAATAACATAGATCCCTTTATCGTTGAGCAATCGTTTATTTTGAGAGGTTATCTCCTCATTTGTATGGAGGATGTTGGCAACTACCTTAATCTCACTCATCGTTTAGTCTCCTTCAATGGTATTGATATAAAGCTCATACCCACGAATAATGTTCGTACAGAACTTGTTGCAGCTGGGACATAGCTTGTTAAAATGTTCGATTGGAAATTCTAGATTACAATTCTTGCACTCACCTAATGCGCTTACGATTTCTATGTTCAATGTGGACTCTTCCAGCATCGTACCTTTGATACAGCTGTCGAAAGCAAACTCTAAGGATTCAGGCATGACACCGGATAGCTCGCTTATTCTTAAAGAAACATTATTTATTTTTATTAGATTATTTTCAAGGGCTTGCTTGGTGACTATTTCAATTACGCTTTGGATAATGGAAACTTCATGCATTAGTTTCACCTAAGACTACTTTAACATCTAAGAGTAGCTCTTTCTTAATATTCGCAATCACTTCAGGTATTTTGGCATACATCAGGTCCGTCATTTCTAAATTAACCGAGATTGTTTTCGGTTCTATACCAAAGATAACGACCTCAGGATATTGACCCATCATATTTGCCATTTTCACAACATCCAAGATCTGAACATCATGAATAGAAAGGTTTTCTTTTTGATAATTCTTAATATCTTCCGGTTTTATTTTATAGATAGTGCCTGGTTTCAAGCCTGCTCTCAAACAATCGACCACGATGACCTTTCTATAGTCCAAAAAGTAGCCAAGTGTATCTAGGGTGGAAGTACCTCCATCGACTAACTCAATCGTCGATGGAAGCGTTTCATTTTCAAGGTGTGTTATGACATGAACTCCCACGCCATCATCCTGCATAAGAATGTTACCAATTCCTATAATGACAGTGTCCTTCATCACTAAACTCCTTGGGGTTGTACCACAAAGTTGGACATTTCCATTCCCTCAGGCGACATCACATGAACGGAGCATCCTGTGCAGGGGTCGAAGGAGTGAACGATTCTTAAAAGCTCCACGGGTTGCGAAGTATTCTCAACATGCGTTCCAATTAAAGCCTTTTCCATCGGCCCTACAATGCCGGCATCATCCATAGGTGAAGCGTTCCAGCAAGTTGGAGTTACGATTTGGTATTTCGTAATTTTTGAACTTGCTACAGATAACCAGTGACCGAGTGCTCCTCTGGGTGCCTCAGTTAACCCTATTCCAGAGCCAGAAGCAGGAGTTCCTAAATTAGTAAACTGATTTTGACCGACAACCACTTGATTCAACCAGGTTTGCATATTAACCGCAATGTTATTCGTTTCTGTGAAGCGCGCTAAGTGCCTGTCCATGACAGAAACATCGCGACGATACTCTCCCGTGAGCCATGTTCTTGCTATGCTGCCCGCTTCATAAGCAGCTCCATTATATCTCGGGGCCTTTAACCAAGTGTAAGCACCTGCTTTACCAAAGCTTGGAGTCGTCGTCTCGGAGGCCGGATTAGAGCCTGATGGTGACGAATACCAAGAATGTCCCACATATTCTTTGATATTTGTCTGTGTAAAGCTCCCGATCGTGCCATTAGTTACCGTTCCTGCCGGGTATAGCTTATTTCCAGACGTATTTGTATCAAAGACCCCAAAGGATATCAAATTGCCATACCCTTTGCCAACCGTATAATAGTCGCTATAAGTCGACGCTAATTTGTTGACGTCAGTTGCATACGTAGTTTGAATGAACGACGTAATAGTATTTAAATAATTACGAAAGTTTGTAATGTCTGTCGCGGACGGGATTGCGGTAACTCCACCAGGAACTACGTTGCCGACATGGGGAAGCTTTCCGCCAAAGATGGCTCCCATTTCATGGGCTTGTCTTCTTATAGATAACGCTGCGACATAGTTATTAATCAAGGCTTGACTGTCGGTCGCATTAAATCTGAAATCCTGCGTATATCCGGGCGTCCACGGGTGCATTTGTGGGCCTTGAACATAGTCCATTAAAGCTAGTTGGTAAAAGTGCAAAACATTGCTTGAGATGAAGTTAGCGCCCTGAATCAAGTTTCTTAATAATAAGTTCTGAAGACTTGGTGTAAACCCTGCGGCTTGTTCAGTAGCCTTTGCGGAATCAATAGCGTGAGAAACTGGGCAAACACCACAAATCCGTTGGGTTAGAAACGCTGCATCCTTCGGACCCCTTCCGATCAGCATATTTTCAAAATCCCTATATAAATTACCCGTTGCTTGAGCAGCGGTTACAATATTATTGGCATCAAGGGTTACTGAAACTTTCAAATGTCCTTCGAGTCGAGTAATCGGATCTAATACTATTGTACTCAATTGATTTCATCCCTTCCCTTAATAAATTACTCATTATACCTTACATAGAGGATTCGCTGGGAAATCAGGATTCGCACATCCTATACAAGGATAGTTAACCCCAATGCACCATGCTTGTCCATTATTCCATTTCATTGAAGGGCATACATTTTGAGTACCAGGTCCTTTACAGCCTACGTTTTTATAACACCCATATTGCCCCAGTTGTTTTACAACAGTGGTTCCTTTTCGCGGACACATACTATGGATCTTTGTTCCAAAATAGTTACTTGGTCGGTTAGACCTATCAAGTGAAGGCATGCCAATGAGAATTAAATCTAAAAGTGTTTGAATAAGAACCGTTGGATGAATCGGGCATCCAGGTAGATTAACCACAGGGTTTACAGTCTTTCCACTAAGTATAGAGCTGGCGGTTAGACAACCCGTTGCATTGGTTCCTGCAGCCGAAACCCCTCCAAAGGAAGCACAAGTTCCTGCTGCAACCACATATTTTGCCATTGGTCCATACTTCAAGACAGCTTGTTCCATGGTTAAGTGAGTTCCATCAACTTCTCCAATGACACAATAGTTTCCATTGGCACCAGTTGGCACTGCACCCTCAATCACTAGAATAAACTGCCCCTTATATTGAGTTGCACTTTGGTCTAAGGTTTGCATTGCTAGGTCACCAGAAGCGGTCATTAGGGTGCTGTTATACTTCATACTGATTTTGTTTAAGAGAACATTGTCAATAGTAGTGGGATTAGTAACATTTAACGTCGATACTGTACAACCTGAGCACCCTGATCCTTGAGCCAAATAATCGGTGGATCTGTTTCAGCTGCAAGAACATTGCTAACACTACCAAGACTGACTTCTATACCTAGGGCTACTGCTGCTGCGACGGACCATTTTAGAAATTCTCTTCTGCTGATTTGCATAATGTCCTGTCCCTCCTTAATCTATTGAAACCTGTGTGTCTACTTAATTTATTAGTGCGACTTAAGTATTGATATGATAATCATTCTCAATATGTGTGTTAAAAAATTACTCCTCTCATTCAGGAGCACTACACTTCTTCCCGTTACATACTTAATGGTAGTTAGCCAGCGGGTAAATAAGTTCTCGTACTTTTGTCCTGGCTTCTAAAAAGCTCTCGTACCTCTTATTAGACAACTTTTCATTACCATATATTTTCCACCAATTATCTTAACCAGTTTCAATGAAGGATGGCCGATATATCCTAGTACGTCTTTAAATGGATAGCCAAGAAAAAGTCCTATTTCATGAGGGAAATCCTTCCCATTTAACCTTGTAACCAGAAAATCAACATAACCTTCTACAGAAAATTGTTCTGGATAGCCAAGGCCTCGAAGAAATCTTAACTTTGTTTTGCTGCAGAGTGCATTTTCTAGAGAAGTGAAATGATAAAACAAAACTTGTACTCTTCCATTCTGTTTCTTTATTTCTCTTAACTTGATGTTTTTATCTCGCGAAAAGTAGATTTTTAATTCTTCCAAAGCCAAGTTTTTTCTTTCACCTTCGCTTATAGGGGTAGTACCAGCGAAGCTGTCATAGCCCGCAAACGTATGGATTAAATTGGAATCTTGGCAAAATTGTCACCCAAGCACAAAACATATGGTATATTATTACATAAAAGCTGGTTTTCCTAGCTAGGGATCACCAGCTTTAAAGAGCTCTACGAATTTAAGTGGAAATCACTGACTGATATAATTTCCAGTCAATAATACGTAATTAGGCAATTTCGAGGGATAATTTTTCACTTCCGCAATTAGGACATTGACTACTATATCCGCCACTCTTGTCACTTATGATGTAACCGCCTTCCATGCTGAGTTTGAAAAATAAATCTTTCATTGGCATACTATCTGTTTCATAATCACAATCTTCACAATAAGCATGCGCTGATATTCTTCCCTGTATTTCTAAATATTCTGGTGTACCATGAGTTTCAATCCGTTGTAATGCATCTTTATACTCTTGAACACGTTTATTCCAATCTTTTGCTGCCAATGCTTCAGTCTTTTTCCAGTCACCACAAGCAGCATGGACACCGCAAAAATACTTCATACTTTGATATTCAGGTTCTTGAGAACTTAACTTCGGTTGACCTCCACACACAGGGCATAGTAATAGATTTTCCATAATTCAATTCTCCTCCTCGCAATTTATTCACCTTGTCCATGCTACCCCTGCTTGTAAATAAGCTAGAATATCATTCATATTGCTATATTCATGCATTTTGGTTAATCGTTGTCCTTTTTCAATGAGATACTCAGTACAGCAACCAATTAAGAAAGCTTTATTATTAAAGCAGCCTTCAATACTTAAAGTCTTATCGTATCCTTTATTCTTATACCATTCCCAAAAGTAATCGGGCACACTTAATTACCTCCAATCACTGAGTTATGCTGCTAGAAAAAGCGTTAAGAAAATCACCCGGTGTCATTATAGTAAAATACTCTTGTATTTCTGGAGTGTAAAAGTCTAGATCCCCGGTGATAAGTATATCCGGTTGAGCTACCATAGCTGAAATCAGGATTGGGATATCTTTTGGATCTCGTATATATGGAGCTTTTACAGCGGAAAGGTCTTCCGGAGTGTATGCTAATTCAAACTCGATTCTCGTCAAGAATTGATCCCATTCAGGCAATTTATTTGGGAATCTTTTATTTAAAATCCGCGATACTTCGGCGATAGAATAGCTACAAATGATTAACTGATGTTCTTCGACAAGCAGAAGAAGTAATTTTCTAGAAACCGATGTTTGGGATATCATAGCTGAAATCAATACATTGGAATCGACGAACACACGAAAAAAGTTATTTTTTTCGTTCATTCCACATTTCCTCCCGGACTTGCTCTAACTCTTTTAGCATCTCTTCTTCAGTAATTCCCTTGGCCTGGGCTTCTGTGCTCATCGAATCTAAAAACTCTCTTAAGGCAATTACACTAGATTTTGTGATAACTATATTCCCATCTTTTTCAATAAACGCCACCTTATCACCTTCGGACAATTTTAATCGTTCACGTACCGCCTTTGGAATGGTAATTTGCCCCTTTGATGTTACTCTTGAAACTTCCATGTCCATAAACTTAGCTCCCTTCATTAATGAATTCCTTACATTCCTTACTTATATTATAACATGATATGGAAAATATATTCAACTAAAAGTTCCGGTTATTATTTCGGAAATGGAACAACGGCGTATTTATAATAAAGATTGCCTCATAAAGTAAGCTTCGGTATACTAATTCCAAAATGATTGTTCCGATACTCACTCTTTTAGGAACTTTGTTTGGAGGGGAATTATGAAAAGAAATTGGGAGCTGGACGAATTAATTGAGCATTTTACGATTATGCCAAGTGAAATGAGGTTAATTGAGAACAAGACGGGAGAAACCCGGTTAGGCTTTGCTGTACTACTTAAGTTTTTCCAGCATGAAGCTAGATTTCCAAGCCAAAAATACGAAGTTCCTAAAGCTGTGATTGCTTATATTGCAAAGCAAATTTATACGGAACCAGCATTATATGCACAATATGATTGGGCCGGACGCTCCATTACATATCACCGAACACAAATCCGTGAGTTTTTCGGATTCAGAGAAGACACCACCCAGGATACGCATGATATAACTGCCTGGTTGTGTAAGAACGTCTTATATCACGACCAAGAATTTGAACATGTCAAAGATATGGTGTATAAACGGTTTCGGGAGCTGAAAATTGTTCCTCCTACTCCGGAGCGTATTGAGCGTCTTATTCGGTCTGCTGTCTCAACTTTTGAAGAACAATTCTTTAAGGCCACCTATGAAAAAATGCCTAATGCATCTTTGTCCAAGTTAGATGCCTTGATAGAAAGTATTTCATCCTTAGATGAGGAAAAAGACGAACCAACTGGTGAAAATGGAGATCAACTTTCTTTTCATGAATTAAGATCAGATCCAGGCCGACCAGGTTTAGAGAGTGTCTTTAAGGAAATTAACAAGCTTAAAACGATTCGGAATTTGGATCTTCCGGATGATCTTTACCGGGATGTTCCATATAAAGTTTTGAAAAAGTATAAGCAGCGTGTGGCCACTGAAGATATCCGTGAACTACGTCGGCATCCAGAGCCGATACGCTACACGTTATTATCCGCTTTCTTTTATCTCCGGAAATTAGAGATCACCGATAACCTTATAGAGCTACTTATTCAAATCATTCACCGAATCGGAGTACGGGCCGAACGCAGAGTAGAAAAGGAAATACTTAACGATCTGCGGCGAGTTAGCAACAAACAAGGTATCCTGTTCAACTTGGCACAAACAGCTCTGGAATTCCCGGACGGGATAATTAAGGACGTTCTCTATCCGATAGTCAGCGAACAGACGTTAAAAGACCTGGTTAAAGAGTTTAAAAGCACGGGGCCAGCTTATCGGGAAAAAATACATACTGTCATTCGCGCCTCCTATAGCAGCCATTATCGCCGAATGATTCCCGAAATATTAGGCATCCTTCAATTTCAGTCTAATAATGAGGTTCACCGGCCTGTTATTAAAGCCCTTGAACTTATCAAAAAATATGCTCAAACTGGGTTGCATTATTTTCCGGCGTCAGAAGATATTCCAGTTGATGGTGTTATTCGTTCCGTGAACAAAGAAATTATCATT
Organism: Desulfosporosinus sp. BICA1-9; assembly: GCF_000802135.1. Classification (NCBI taxonomy): domain Bacteria; kingdom Bacillati; phylum Bacillota; class Clostridia; order Eubacteriales; family Desulfitobacteriaceae; genus Desulfosporosinus; species Desulfosporosinus sp. BICA1-9. The sequence continues at coordinate 3,907 of NZ_JUEE01000123.1, read as the reverse complement.
GAAAAAGATGATAATGGCCAGGAACGAATTAACCGCATTAATTACGAGATTAGCGCACTTCAAGCCTTAAGGGATCGTCTGCGCTGTAAAGAAGTGTGGGTAAAAGGTGCCGATCGGTACCGCAACCCTGATGAGGACCTACCGGCAGACTTCGAGATACGGCGAGAAGAAAATTACAAAGCCATTAATCAACCCATGGATGCCGAATCCTTCATAAACGCTTTAAAGCAAGCAATGATCGGGGGGTTGGAACGACTTGATGTTGGACTTCCCAAAAATCCCAAAGTCCGAATTACTGACAAAGGTAACGGATGGATAACCTTATCGCCTTTGGAACCGCAGGCAGAACCGGCTAATTTAACCCGTATTAAAGCAGAATTGTTACGTCGCTGGCCAATGACCAGCCTTCTCGATGTGCTGAAGGAAACCGATCTGAGGATATCCTTTACTGATAAATTTAAAACATCGGCAGTCCGGGAGGCGTTGAGCCGGGAAACATTACAAAGGCGCTTAATTTTATCCTTGTACGGACTCGGCACCAACACTGGCCTAAAACGAATTAGCTCCGGCGAACATGAGGAATCATATAAGGATTTACTTTATGTACGGCGTAAGTTTATACACCGGGATAACCTGCGAAATGTTATTGCTAAAGTGGTTAACGCAATCTTTCGAGTCCGAATGCAGGAAATATGGGGTGACGGCACCACTTCTTGCGCTTCCGACTCAAAAAAGTTTGGGGCTTGGGACCAAAACCTCATGACCGAATGGCATATCCGGTACCGGGGTCGGGGCGTAATGATCTATTGGCATGTAGAAAAGAAATCAACGTGTATTTACTCACAGCTAAAATCTTGTTCCTCATCAGAAGTTGCCGCCATGATCGAGGGTTTACTGCGGCATTGTACTGAAATGGAAGTCGAGAAGAATTACGTTGACTCCCATGGCCAAAGCGAAGTAGCATTTGCCTTCTGCCATTTGCTTGGGTACCAGTTAATGCCGCGTCTGAAGGCCATTCACTCTCAAAAGCTATACAGGCCGGAATCCGGAATGGCTGAAGCTTACCCCAATCTTCAACCGGTTCTTACCCGTCCGATCAACTGGGATCTAATCCGTCAACAGTATGATCAAATGGTGAAATATGCTACCGCATTACGTTTAGGTACTGCTGAAACGGAAGCTATCTTAAAGCGGTTCAACCGAAACAACCTTAAACATCCTTAAACATCCTACCTACCAGGCTTTAGGAGAACTTGGGAAAGCCGTAAAAACCATTTTCCTTTGTGACTATCTGCATTCTGAAGAACTGCGCCAGGAGATTCATAAAGGATTAAATGTCGTGGAAAACTGGAATAGCGCAAATGGCTTTATTTTTTACGGTAAGGGTGGAGAAATCTCTACAAATAGATTAGAGGATCAAGAAATAGCTGTTCTGTCATTACACCTATTACAGAATTGTTTGGTATACATCAACACGATTATGCTTCAAACCATCCTGTCAAATCCAAAATGGTTGAATCTAATGACTCAGGAGGACTTCCGTGCTTTAACACCTCTTGTATACACCCATATCAACCCGTATGGAACGTTCAAGTTGAACATGAATGAACGTCTTCCGCTGGAAGAGGGTGTGATCGCATGACTGAGAAGAGAACTTCGGCTAAAAAGAAAGCTAAGGAGTTGGCCAAGCATCTAAGAGGGGAACGGCCTGATTATGCTTATCTAAAAAGCTTATTTCAACACCTGAGAGCTGAATTGGAAATAGAAATACCTAAAACGTCCAAGAAGTTACCTTATGTTCCTACGGAAGAAGAATTAAAGCGATATTATGATGTGGTCTGGAAGGCTAAGAACTTTCAAGATATGATGATAGTTAAAACGCTACTCTATACCGGCGCAAGAGTAAGTGAGTTAATAAACATCAAGCTTACAGACGTCGATTTTCACTACTGTCAAATAAGGATAAATAAAGGGAAGGGGAACAAGGATCGCATTGTCCCGTTCCCCCAGTCATTTAAGGAATTGCTGGCCATGCATGCTGATTCAATGATCAAAAAACAAGCCGTTTATCTATTTGAATCTTCGTGGAAGAAAAAATATACCGACCGGGGTATTAGAAAGATCCTGGGTAAGTATTCGGAAGAAGCAGGACTAGCACAGAATTTATCTCCCCATAAATTACGGCACTTTTTGTTAACCTGGCTAAAAAAGCAAGGCATCGATGATGCATTGATTCAGCCTTATTCCGGTCACAAAAGCCGAAAGTCATTAGAGGTATATTCAAAGTTGGCTATAACTGAGGCCCAGCAAGAATATAACGAGGTTATAAACAAGTTTCCAATTTAATCCATACGTTTGCGGGCTGTGACAGCTTCGCTGGTACTACCCCTTATAGGAATCTTGAGCAATTCAGCTGGTTTTACGCCCACCATGGTAGCACCTATAAGGTCCAATAAGCGAATTAGATAGCCATCATAGTAAAGGTTTTTGTGAAGCCAATCACATATTTCATTCAGTTGTTCATATATTACCTTGTCCTCCAGTATTGAAGTTTCCATTACACCTTCCCCCCCTTCAGATTTAAACAGGACCCTTTAGTTCTGTATGATTATTAATGGTATGTATTAATGCAATTGACATTCAATCTCACCTATGTAAAACGTATGTTAGCATTAATATTTAGTTTGGTCAATGGTAATTTTAAACTGTGGTGGTGATTGTCCGTTTTCTAATCTAGTAACGGCTCCGGAATATCACTTATTCCAGAGCCGTTACTCACCGTTCCGCTCAGGTTTCAGGTACCTCTCGTTTCTATTAACTCGGCATTTCTTGTCATGAGTTAAATAGTCCCGAAACAGACTTCAATAAAACATAATCTATTCATTAAATCTCAGTAACAGAGATTTTTGTCTTCAAGTCGAACTCTGTTGACGCTTCCGATACGCATAGTTCATCAGGTCAGTGACCTGTTCGGTCAGCAGGGCGTCGGTTATTTTAACCGTTGTGGAGCATTCAGGATTCTTGCATCTCCATTTTTCACCGACCCTGTTGTCCAAAATCCTTTCGTAACGGCTTCCGCATTCGCCGCAGATTACTTTGCCTTTTAAGGCATCCTCAACTCCGGTTGCCCTTCTGGGCACCGGTACCACAGCATTAAGCACGATCTTCGCTTAATGCCGATCGTAATAGTCGGTAAGTCACATATTGGCATTTTGGAATTTGTTCTACTATTATATATACCACCTAACTGACGTTCTATTGCGTTAAAAACAAAACATCACTTCACATGTTAATTTAATTATTCAGTTACATACCAAGTGTATCAAATTTACGAAGCACTATTGCAGCACCTTGTTTTTGCAACATTTGGTATCTTACCTCACTAAAGAACCAACTCTCCTGGTTTATAGCCGGCAGGCAATTCCTCTTCACTTAAAAATTTGAAATTGTCATCACGCAGTATGGGTAAAAACACTTCGTAGGGTATCCTGAAAAACTCACAGGTATAATTACTGGATCCGACCCACCTACCCTCATTGCCACTAAAATTCAAACCTCTGACAAATTTCGTATAGTTTGAGCAATCATGAACTGCTAAATCCCAGCTTTCTTCAACGGCTATTTTCATGAATTTCAGAGTTAATTCCCTACTCCAAATCGGAGATATATAGCCATGTCTGGAAATATACATGTTTTCCCCGTAATAATTGTCTATGTTATTGGCATTTAAGTGCAATTCTGCACAATTGATAAAATCGAGTTTTGTCTCTAAGATCGCTTCCTTCTTCTTGAAAAAAGTTTCGAAGAACTCAGGAGTCATTGGCGTTTCAATACCTACATTTTTAATGTATTTTTTCGCTATTGCCATAATTTTAATCACTTTGTCCGAACAATTTGAGGCACCCAG
>NZ_JUEE01000122.1:0-8477 GCF_000802135.1 Desulfosporosinus sp. BICA1-9 | reverse complement strand
AATTATGCGCTGAACCAGTGGCCGTATTTTGAAAACATTCTTTTAGATGGCCGCCTAGAGTCGACAAACAATTTGGTGGAACGAAGTATACGTCCGTTTACAATCGGCCGCAAAAATTGGGTCACCATGAAAACGGATCGCGGTGCCCACGACAGTTCAATGGTATACAGCATCATTCTGACTGCGCTGGCAAATAACCTGAAGGTTTATGACTATCTGGTCTATTTATTGAAACAGATGCCGAATACCGATTTCGACCAGCGCCCAGAACTGATTGAAAAATTTGTTCCTTGGTCAAAAGAGCTTCCGGCAAACTGCTACAAAACTAATAAATAGCGAATTCGTGTCCAACCTTTGGGTTGGGCTTTTTCTTTACTCAAGTGCTTAGGTTTTGACAATTACTTAAAAAGGACAGAGACTAGCGCACAAAGAGATGCCGGCAGCGGCAGCGGCATCTCTTTGGTATTCTCAAGGCACGTTGGCGTTACCCAGTTATTTAACCTATATGCGAAAGCTCTTGAGGAATCGTTTGAGCATAATGAAGGCTACACCTCGGTAGATAACCTTTTATCAAATGGAAATTACATGCGAATTATTACATTTCTGTACACCGTGGAGTTTCCGCCAAACAGCACCTAAATGTCCAAGATTTCGCTGTCTTGTACTGATGTTATGTGCTTTTGTATTCTCTCCATCAAATACGGTTTAAGTTCTATTTCCTGTGTCGAGATTCGATAGGTAAATAAATCGGTTTTTCCCTCAAGAGAGCCATCCAAAAAACCGTTTACCTCTAGATTGATATCCTCACCTAAAACAAAAATTTCTAATAGCTCCGGTTCATAGCACCATGCAGCAATTTTTGTTTGCTGATCGTTACGTTCATAACGGTTAAATCCGTTTGTAAGTACTTTAGTTTTTTCTTTGTCAAACGTAAAATCAATGGCACAGTTTATTCTTTGATTATTGAGAGGGATAACTTCAATAAGATAGAGCTTGCCCGTTTTCTTTCCTCCGATGCTTTCCGCCTGATAAGCCTTATTCGTTAGGGTGCTAACAATACGCTCAAAATCGAAGCTTGTATTATTGTCTTCCTGTAAGGGATCCCCATAGCTGTTGACCACATCTCCCAAATACACTTCATATGGGAGAACGCTTCCATCGGTGGCGATGACAATATCCTCCGCTTTTAAGCTATCTAAACTTCCCACAAACGGGAATGCCATCTGTACCGACTGCATCTCATTTGTCGGGTTCCTCATTTTATAAGCTGCATTAACCCTGCCTCTGATCGAATAGTGAGAATTATCACCATCAGCGAAATCAAACACAAGGGTTTCATTTTCCACTGCAATTGGAGAGTGTTCATCAACTGACATCACATCCGATGACGGATAGCCCTGCCAAAATACAGGTCCAGAATTAGCAAAGGCAGCAAGGGGAAAAGATAATAAAAACACAACCGCTATTATGCTTGTTATAAGTCTCCTCACTATGTCATCTCCTTGTTATTTAAGCACGATCAGATCAGGTGGTGCGGAACTGTTCACATACTGAATAGTGCCATCCCATGCCTAGCACTTTTTCAATAAATATTCTTGCGATTTTAGGATCGAACTGTGTTCCCGAGTTTTTTCTTATTTCTATACAGGCTTCTTCTTCACTCATTGCCTTTCGATATGGTCGTTCACTGGTCATAGCGTCGTAGCTGTCAGCAATAGCAATAATCCTTGCTATCCTTGGAATGTCTTCTCCTTTTAATCCTTTTGGATAACCTGTACCAGCCCATTTTTCATGGTGTGCTAATATACAATCTGCTAATTCTAAAAAGTCATAAGATGTGCTTAGTATTCTATATCCAATATCGGGATGTCGCTTTATTTCTTCCCACTCCTGTTCTGTAAGTTTCCCAGGTTTATTAAGTATACTATCGTCGATTGCAATTTTCCCTATATCATGAAGTAAGCCCACTGCTTTGAGTATACTTTGTTCAATTTCTGAGAAGTCCATAGCTTTTCCTATATTCTGACATATTTCACTTACTCTTTTAGAATGTTGTTCTTCTCTTGGACTCTTTTCATGCAGAGTATTAATTATTGTGTTTATTGTATTACTCCTTATCCCTTGATTTTCAATAGTTTTATGTTTGTACATAAGATCTTCAGCACTTTTTAATACTTTTAGTATGTCTTCATTAGCTTTGCTTTTTGTACTCCACCCAAATGAGACACTGACACTTAAAGAGTTAACATACTCACCTGAATATGATTTTTTTATCCTATTGATGACTCTTTCTATATCTTCTGCTTTAGTCTTTGTCATAAGAATGACAAATTCATCTCCACCCCAGCGGGCAACTATTTCATCCTTTCTACATGAATTTTGAATTGCTGCAGCTGCTTTCTGTAAAAGTTCATCCCCTTTTTCATGGCCAAAGGCATCATTTACAAGCTTCAACCCATTAACATCCCCCATAATTATTGAAATGGGAAGATTTCTTTCAGTATCAAATTTTATCATTACTTCTTCAAAGAATCTTCTATTATAAAGGCTTGTTAATTTATCATGATAGCTTAAATATATAATCTCTTCTTTTCTTTTCATAAATTCTATTGCATTTTTAACCTTTAAAGGTAACGATATTTTCATTGCTTCTTGAGTAAAAGGCTTAGAAAAATAGTCATAAGCTCCAAGGGTTAGAGCTTTTTCTATAGCTTGTTTATCTTCAATACCTGTACACACAATGACAGGTATATCCATTAAATCAGGATTGTTTTTCATCTCTTCTAATATCTGATATCCATTCTTATGAGGCATCACAATGTCTAAAATACACATTTGAATATTGTTTAACACAAGCTTTTGATAAATATTTCGCCCATCTTCAGACTCGAACACACTAATACCGCCAAGTCTCTCTTTAAGGATCTGCGAGATAATTTTTCTATCGATAGGAGAATCATCAACAATCATTACATTCCCTGTGATCATTTGGGCATCCTCCTTTTCTTTTTTCTTTCAAAACCTTTAACGACCTCTCTATCTCCTCCAATAATCTGCCAAGAATTTCACTATTGGAAGTTTTTATACCTTCTTCCATCTCCAAGGCGTACTTGGCTATTTCTTTAGCCTTTACATTACCAGCCGAGCCTTTTAATTGATGTATGAGAATACCAGCTTCATCATAGTTATTTTTGGCAATATGTTCTTTGATTTCCCAAATCAGTCTGTCAGTATGTTCACAAAAAATAGTTAATATATCATTACAGGTTTCCTTATCAAAACCTGACTCTTCCATGAGAGTAAGCACGGTATCAGAAAAACAAATGTTACCCTCTATTTCGTTGTTCTCATTATCTGTAGCTTTTCCATGCTTTTGAAGCATCTTCATCAAATTTACAAGACTAAACGGCTTGCTTATGTAATCATCCATTCCTGCCTTCAAGCATTTTTCCTCGTCACCTTGCATGGCATAGGCAGTCATGGCTATAATCACCGTATGTTTTCTACTCCCTTCTGCTTCACGAATCTGTCTTGTCGCATTATAACCATCCATCACCGGCATCTGACAGTCCATGAAAATCATATTATAGTTTTTATCAACACATGCCCTTACAGCTTCTTCGCCGTCTATCGCTATGTCGCAACTTAAGCCCTTCTTCTTTAACAGTTTGATGAATAATATCCTGTTAATCTCATTATCTTCAACAAGTAATATTTTTAGTTTGTTATTATAATTAGATTCCTGCGCAGTATGCCTTGTAACAAAAACACTTTTGTTAGCTGTCTCAAAAATGGGTGCCTCTGTATTTACAGTTTTATTCAGAGTGACTGTGAAATTGAAGATAGTCCCTTTGCCTTTTTCACTTACTACGCTAATTTCTCCATTCATCATTTCCACTAAACTCTTACATATTGCAAGCCCCAGTCCCGTACCTCCATATTTTCTTGTAGAAGATGAATCCGCCTGTGTAAATGGTTTAAAAAGCTTTCTCATTTCCTCCTCGGTCATACCTATGCCCGTATCTTTTACTGTAAATAATAGTTCGATAGCAACATCGGTTTCCTTATTTAAGCTGACTTCTATGAATACTTCACCTTTATCAGTGAATTTCAAGGCATTACTTATCAGATTTCTAATGACCTGCCTTAATTTTGTCGGATCGCCCATGACAAATTGAGGAATGCCTGACCCGATCAGCATATTGAGTTCAAGACTTTGGCTTGCTTTAGCAGAAAAAGGAATCACAGTTGTTTCTATAGTTGAACGTATATCAAAAGGAATCTGCTCAAGTTCCAGTTTGCCTGCCTCTATTTTTGATATGTCAAGAATATCATTGATAACTGCCAGCAAAGTGTCTGTGGAACTCTTTATAGTATAAATGAATTCTACCTGTTCTTTATTTAGTGCTGTATTCTCAAGAAGCTGTAAAAATCCTAAAATCCCATTCATGGGCGTCCTAATTTCATGGCTCATACTTGCAAGAAATTGACTCTTTGCTCTGTTTGCTGCTTCTGCCTGTTCTTTTGCTTTTATTATTTCATTTCGTGCCAGCTTACGCTCTGTAATGTCGGTAAAGGTTACTACAGCACCAACAACTTCTCCATCACGATACTGGGGATAAGAATAATAATTGGCCGGAAAACTGGTGCCATCAGCACGCCATAGTACCTCATCCTCCACATGAGTGCCTTCCCCTTTAATGAATGCATTGAAGACTTTACATTCTTCAATGGGGAGAGTCGTCCCATCTGAATGCATATAATGGATCTGCCTATGCATGTTTTTTCCTATCAACGCCTCTTGATGATTATACCCAAGTATGCGGAGGCAACTAGCGTTACAGAAGGTACAATTCCCATTCAAATCAATTCCATATATTGCTTCGGCAGTAGAATCCATAAGAAGGCGTATATCACCTTCGCTTCTCTTTAGCGCAACGTTAGTGCTTTCTAATTCCTTTGTCCTCTCTTTTACCTTTTCTTCAAGAGTGTTTATAAGCATATATAATTCTTCTGCCATTATATTAAAGGCATTGGCTAGTTTCCCGATTTCGTCATTTCTAAAAACCCTGGCTCTCTGTACAAGGTCTCCTTTTGAAAATTTTTCTGTAGTAGTTATTAAATTATAAATAGGCCTTAGAATTATTTTTGTGCTCTTTATATATATTATGATTGATATTATAAGTGCTAAAATTATATAAAGTAGTGCAACCGTAATACTTTTTGTGATTTCAGCTGTTAACTGACTTTCAGGAATAGCTGTTATAATTATCCAATCTAAACCGTCTTTATTATAATCAGTGAAACTTATATGAAACTTATCATCCTTCGTTTTTACAATATAATCATTTCCCAAATTTTTTTTATAGTTTAGATAGGCCTCTTTGATATGTTCGTTGCCGATTTCTTCAACTGTAAGTTTATTTATTGTTGTATCTCCAGACCTTTCAAAATTTGGTATTCCAAGTGAATTTGCAACGATTACTCCCGAACTCTTTTCAATAATATAAGCTATAGCCATCTTGTCTTTTGTAATCTCTTCCAAATAACTGTTTATTTTTGAAAGCGTAAAATGTGTTCCCAATACACCCATAAGGACACCTTCTTTATTATAAATTGGATGAGATGCTGTAATAGCTAAATCATTCATTACAAAATGTTCGTAGATAGGAGAAAATATTGGTTTCACATGTTCTTTGGCAATTATGTACCAATCTCTTGTACGAGGATCAAATTTTCCTAATCGTTCCACAACTTCCCCTGAAGTCAAATCCTTTGTTATGGAATAATAGGTAGATTTCCCATCTGTTTCAGCATCACTTTTCATAATCTCTATCTCATTTTTAGTATTTCTGCGTGCTCCGTAATACTCGCCATTTTCAGTACCATAGCTGAAACTATACACATCTTCGTTATTTGATTTCATAACTCCAGCGAAAAAGACTTCACGTTCCTTTCTATCGTTAATATCCACAATTTCATTTTCGATTGAATTGTGGTTTACTTCATTTATGTATAGAGGAACACTGATGAAGGTTTCTATTTTATTAAAAATATCTATATTAGCATCATTTTCCATTTTTGTAATAATATTATCAGATGATAGTTTCCAATTTGAAAATACTGTAAAACATATTACACTAACTGTAGATATCATAAGCACAATAAATGAAATAATTAGTATAAAACTCATTGGTATTCTATTTTTATCCATTTTTACCTCCGCAATTAATTTTTTGTACATTTTAGTAAAAAAGTGTAAAGGATATTTCAAATATCTATGGAATTTTTAATAACAAGAATAATTAAGCTTTTTTGTTTAATGGGAGGAAAAAATGCAATACAAAAATAAAAATGACAGTGACAAATTTTTACTTGAACTTAGAGATTTCAGGCATAATGCATTAAATATAATGCATGGCATTAATGGCTATATAGAATTAGAAGACTGGGAAGGGTTAAAAAAGTACTTTTATGAGATGCTGGAAAGTATTAAGCCTATCGATACAAGTCTTTCTACGATTGAAAAAATAGAAAATTCACTACTTAAGAGACTTCTATCTGCAAAATTCAAAGCCGCTGTCAATATAGGCATTGATTTCAAATTAATAACTGATCTAATCATATTACCAGAAAACGATCTTATAAGTGACATTGATTTATTTCAAGTTATTGGTCTATCTTTAGATAAAGCAATAGATGCTGCATCAGAAGCTAACATCAAAAAAGTTTCCATATACTTTTTGAGAAGTGGCGATTCTACAACCATTATTATTGAAAATACGTTTAAAGAAAAACCCAATATGCCTATAATAGATGGAGTGTCCTCCACGCTGTCTAAATATCCTGGTATACTCTACAATACTTTCGTACAACATCAGGTATTTGTCCAGGAGCTTCAAATAATAAAATGAAATTAGTAGGTGATTGATATGTCTCTAAATTTCGTATTAATAGATGATCAAAAATCGGTTCTTGAAAGTACATGTAAGCGTATTAAAAAATTTATAACAGAAAACCATATAGATGCTAATATTTCTTTATCTACAACCATCCCGCAGGATGTGTTGAATTATTCAAGTGAGAAATTTGAACAAATGAATGTATATATATTGGACATTAATTTTAAAAGTGAGATCAATGGAATAACGCTTGGTCGAGCTATCAGAGACAGGGAGCCTAATGCATATATAATATTTTTGACCGCTTATATACAGTTTTCTATGATGGTCTTTAAATATAAACTAAAAGTGTTTGATTTCTTAGTCAAACCAGTATCTTATTTAGATCTTTCAGACTGCCTTAAGGCTCTAGTAAAAGAGTATTCAAGAATACAATATTTGCATTTACCTGCGGAGCGCAGTTTTATAAGTATAAAGTCTGGTTATCGAGAATATCGTATATCTCTTAACAATATTATTTATATTGAATCTTTCGGCCCTAAACTTGCAATACATACAGTTAATGGGCAAGTTGAATATTATGGCACTCTAAAAGAAATTGAGAAATCAATTAAAGAAATGACAGACACTTTTTACCGGGCTCACAAATCTTTTTTAATCAATACCCGACATATTAAGGAAGTAAATATGAAAGAACAAGCAGTTACTATGTCAACAGGTGACAAGTGCCTAATGTCCAGGAATAAAAAGAATTTTTTAAAGGAGTTTGATCTTCTTAATAATCTAAACTTTTTCACATAGCTCATTTTGCCTCAATAGTCATTGATCACCTTTTTACACATATTCACTACTCTGTTATGCTTGTTTAATAAACAGTCAAGTTGTTGACTTATATATATTATTTCGGGATCTGTAAGGCTTCCTTTAACCAAGATTGTGTTATTTAACAAACTTCTGACTTCTTCTATATTCTCTTGCAATTCCTTTAACGTTTCCATACAGATTCACCTCTTCAAAGTACTTTTAGCAGTAGAATCATATATGAATTTTACTAAATAAAAAATACATATTCTACAATTATCTTATAAAATGCAGTTACAACCATATAAAATGTATCAATTACAATATATAACACTTTTATACTGAATAAAATTGCGAAAAATTTTTCGAAAAAGATTCCTATACAAGGATTTTGTCTTCTAATGTGCGGAATATGAGTTGTAATCTACATCTTTAGCTGAACGAGTAACTCTGCTAGATAACATGGGAATTGGCATATGACAACAAATAAAACAAAGCTAAGCAGCTTACCCATAGAATAGGGTAAGCTGCTTAGCTTTGTTTTCGAGTTTTACTTCGATGGCTCTGGCTTAAAACTAGGTAAGCGCTTAATAAACCGGTGCATGGTCAACATGCTTTATCTATGAGAAACTATCTCCATAACACAAAGGAATGGAGGTATTCGAATGGACAAACAAGAACGTAAGGCGCTGGTGGCCGAATGTAGGACCAGCGGGATGACTGCAAAAGCGTGGTGTAAAGTTAAAGACATCAATTATCACAGCTATCTTTCTT
>NZ_JUEE01000121.1:0-5602 GCF_000802135.1 Desulfosporosinus sp. BICA1-9 | reverse complement strand
ATTTCTATTCCCTCAAAGTCTTCCGCCGGAACACCTAGTACGGCACTGAGGAAAGCGACTAGCAGATCTTTATTTTTTTCGTCTCCAAAGATTAGCTTGAACACGAAGTCTACTTTTGGTGACATTAGAAATCTATCGTCAGTTGGTGTTTGTTTGGTTTTACTCTTCTTGCTCCCAGCCATATTAACTTCATCCTCTCTCCTCTCTCCAGTTATATAGATATCATTTTAGCAAATCCACCGTAGTTTCACACACTCACCAGCAGACAACCCTTATTATTATCAAAACTAAACCTAACTGCACTATGGCTCCATTATACAACAACGCACATATTAGTTCCATAAAAAGGAATGGTTTGTGCTAGACATTTCTTATTTTTTTATATGTCTCAGTTACCAAGAGGTTCAGAGTTTTGACGAATGTAACTCAACAATATTAAGTAACATAGTCGCCCCCTAAAGGGATTCGACAAATTGCGGGAAGTGCGGGAAGTACCAGTCCCCGACCGAGCGGGAACCGCGAGGCGAGCATTTCGTGGTGTTTTTATTTTCTGGCAGCAGAACCACTTCTGCGAATGTATTATCTTCAGCCTCTTGCTGATCCAGAATTCTAAACTTTTTAATCCAGTAATGGTAAGAGGTATTCTTCAGTCCGTTTTGCAGGCACCACTTCTTTACACTCAGTCCGCTCTGGCGGCATTCTTCGATGCGGACTCGCCAACTTTGTTCCAGGGCTAAATTTCTAGTCATAAAAAACCTCCTGTCTCTATTCACTCTTTTTTACAGAGTAACAAAGATAGGAGATTTTTACGCTACGCTATTTAGTCCACCGCTTACGCGTTAGTTACTATTATAGTTTACTTCAGAGAGATTGTTTTCATAGGCCTGTTTTAATATATGAGTAAGTTTGATTCCTGAATCATAACCTATGGAACCACAAGATATACAAAAGTAGTGTGGAACATTATGAATCAGGATAGTGCGTGACCCAATCTTTTGCTTAACAGTCCCAACCTTATATTCTGCCATTCCACCACATTGACAATGAACAAAATCCATAGACATAATGGGTACTTTCTCCTTCAACATCATCTTCCATCACCTTCTTCTCTCAAGTGTGTTTTCCCAATCACAAAATTGTTATAACTCTAATTTCATTATCGGTTAAAACAGCTAAAACTAAACGTCCATCTGCATTATCATCTTTCTTCCCTTGAATAACCAGCGCAATGTGGGGATATAGATATTTTATACTATCAGTATTTAAAGGATGGTCGTGATCTACATTAAGCCGTACTCCATGAACTCGTCTTACTGTTAAAACACAATTTTTAACTTCTTCTTCATTACTCCAACCTCTTTTGTCTGGGTAGCTTTCGAATGACTCTAAAACCAATCTTTCAATAACATGATCCGAAAAAATTATAGTTGGTTCATTCTCAATAACACTAGCTAATTGCCTACTTAGTTCAAGAAGCCTCGTATTACTAAGACTTATAGGTATTCCCATCGCTATACCATTACCTGATTCTCTGTTAAGTATATCACTATCTTGGCTTAAATTCACTTTCAACTTCAGTAGATTTATCTCTTTACTAGTTAATTTAACTACAATTTCCTGTGATTTTTTCCATCTATATTCTGTTCCCTCAGCAGAAACAAAAACTTCATATTTATCCGTCAAGGAATTACTCATATGGAGTCCTATCTCCCTTATACAAGATTCTATAATTCCTATTCGGCAAAAAGGGAAAGTACCCTGCTTCTGCATAGAAAATATTATATAGTCCTATAACACGCGTTACGTTAAGGAACATGTTCGACAAATTCCGGGAAGTACCAGTCCCCTTGGGCTTCGCTTGGGCTTCAAAAGTCTATAGTTTTTCATCAACTAACCAGGTTATAAAATGATCAACCAATTCCTGCTTTTTCTCATCACACAGCTTGATTTTTTGATTAATTCGAGAAAGCAGGCTGTCATTCGTGTGTCTGAAAATACCCAGCAGGAGGTAATCCGGCGTGATGTTTAGGGCCTCACATAGTTTAAGCAATGTTTCAATGCTGGGAATAGAATGATTGTTTTCTATATTGGAAATGTGGTTGTTGCTAAGTCCCGTGGCTTCTGCGACGTCATCCTGGGTCAGGTTCAACACCTTGCGCCTTTTCGCAATCCGTTCACCTAATTCTTTGTAATCAATCTTCAAATCTTATCACCCTATTTAACTTTATCAATTATGAATATTATTCTTAACAAAGTATAAGGGTATTTATACACTTGTATTTGTATATTTAGGGATATATAATGGTTTTAATACCTTTTTAGTTGTATATAAAATAGGCTTTGGAGGGAGATGTTTTGTTTACTATCGGCATTTGCGATGACAGACCCTTGTGTCGTCATTTATTGGAGGCATTCATTCATTTATATGAAGAAGAAAAGGAGTATTTATTTGATATTTACCAATTTTGCAGTGGTGAAGAGCTTCTCGAAGAACTTAATAAGCATGGGATGATTCTTGACCTTCTTTTTCTTGATAATAGTATGAAAAAGCTGACTGGTCTCGAAACCGCCAAACAAATACGGCAATCCGATTCCATGTCAACATGCAGCATTGTGTTTGTGACATCTGCAGATGATTACCATCAATTTATTCAGGTCCAGCCTTTACAAGTAGTATGCAAGCCCGGTACCCAGGAGCATATTGCTGCTATATTAGACAAGGTTCTGTCCACAAAGTCGTAATAGTAAGCTTCACTTTCTTTAAATCATGGATATAACCACGGATGATCTGTATGATCAAGCTGAAGGATAAGTAATGCTTTTAGAAGTGTAATAATCGATGAGGCACCAGATTCCCAATTTTGGAGGGTGATTTGATAGGGTTGTACCCCAAGCCTGCACCATCCGAAGCCCGTCTACGTATACTGTAATTAAAGCTATTAAAGCTATTCTCGGCGCACAGCCAGCAGGCTGATGCAGCTTTTTGAAGAATATGGAGATCAACTGTTTACTTCCGGCGATGACGTCAGCAGGTCAAATTCGTCGGCGCCGACGAATTTGACCTACTGCCAGGCTCTTCTCCTTCCGGGGATTCAGGAAGATGAGCGGGAGAGATTTTCCATCTTTAATTGTCACTGGACGAACAGAGATTTCCTCTAGTTTTTGTGATGACAGTGATGTTTTTCTATATCCTTGGTCTTTTGGAGCAACGTTCATGTTCTCGGGTTTGACAGTCCGTAGGCACAAGAAGCGCCTCAAAACCTTGTGGCCCAAGGACTTGAGGCACCTGTGGATAACTTGCCGTGTGTCTACGTTTTTGCTCCCTTCTGAAGGGAAATATCCAGTATTTTTGCGGGTTCTGGGATTTCAAGCAAGAAAAGAATCCTCTTTTGAGCCTCGGTTATCTCGGTTCTTTGAATGACTTTTCCGTCCGTTGATTCGTATACGATGAGATGCATATCTTCCAGTTCTGAGCGCAATTGGGGCCAACACAATAGCACATGAGCTCGAATGCGTTCTTCTTTGCGATGGTAGACTGGCCTTAGTTCCAACGTGGTTTTTAGGGTCCGAAACGCCCGCTCAACTTCAAGCAGTTGCTTGTAGCCCAAGGCAATATTTTCAACGGTAAGAGTGTCATCCGATGTACGAATGAGATATTTCCCATCTAGATGCTCCATTTCTTTAACAACTTGGTTATTTATTTTCAGATTACCTTTTGAGTCCATTTTAAGATACTTCTTATATGTAATGTGACTGTTTAGACGACAATGGGCTTTGGTATGCACCGTTCCATCAAGTTCCTTAAGTTTTGCAAGCTCCTCTTTGAGATTATCCAGAAGCTTTTCTCGCTTGGCAGCATCCCGTCGGCCTCTATTGGATTTCGGACGAGCACATAACGAACACCTGCTTCACCATTACCAATGATCACTTCTTTAACATCAAGGTTGTCGCGGACAGTTCGGAATCGTCCAGGATGAGATAGTGCTTTTTCGACGATCGGCTTACCAGCCGTCATCCGTTCTCCAACAATATAGTGACCTCCAGCTTGCTGAAGAACGCGTAGGTTTTCTTCTGATGAAAAACCACGGTCCGCTACAGTAACCACTCGTCCAAGCTTCCAACCGATTAAGTCTCTCTTAACCTCTGGAATCACGGTCATATCCGAGGTATTCCCTGGCCAGGACCAGCATCGTATGGGAATACCATCTCGTGTCACAGCTAAACCAATCACAATTTGGGGAAGGTCGGGACGGCTGTCCTTGGAATGCCCCCGCAGAAAAAGCGGAGCGTTCATAACAAATGATGTTCGACTACAAGGGATCGAAAATATAGAAATAGTAATATTAAATGATTTTGTTGAGTAGTCGAGGGAAGATAACATCTTCCCCTTTTTTGTGATTAGCTAAATCCCTTCCGAATCCGATCATGCCCGTTACGTTAAGTAAGGGCCCTCGTTCAGGGCAGTTTCATGATTGTTCCGAGGTATTGCCGAATTTTTCAGGAAAACAAAGGTTCCAGGACCCTTTCCTGAACGGGGCCCACCGGGAACCGTTCCAGCGAGTAGACCCAGAAACGTGTCGCACCAACCAGTCCCCTACCGAGCCCGGAGTGAGGCGAGTATAGTTTTCACAAGCTAAACAATAAGTTGATAAGTCGGTGTCAGGCACCGGTAGCCTTAGCCTCACCGGTTGCCTTAGCCTTAAGGAATTCGACAAATTGCGGGAAGTGCGGGAAGTACCAGTCCCCTTGGGGAGGAAAAGACGACCCCCGAAGACGAACTTCGAAGGCCTTTTCCGACCCGAGCAGTTCCCTTAGCAGGAAGCACCCACCTCTTTAGGTGGTGTGTAGTTCACTAGTTCCATGTAGTTCCATGTATTACCAGAATAGTATTTCCATCAGTTCCTAGATAGTATATAATTAGACATATACAAAGGATAAAGAACGGGCAAGAATAGATTTTAAACCTTTAAGAAGGAGGGATTCTTGTTGGAAGCCACACAACCTGTTAGACATAGTTCAGTCAACGAGGACTATAGAGTAGTATTGATTCCGAAAGATATGGTGGACTTTATTAAAGAAAAGCTGGGAAAAGATGTACTTTGGGTTTATGATGAGGACTCCAAGGAACTTACGCTCATTAAGCGACCAGATTCCTATACCGAAGCTCTCTCGGGCTTAGGCGCGGAGATGTGGAAAAAGATTGGAGGCACAGACTACATTAGACGGGATAGAGAACAATGGGACGATTAGAAGACGATATCAAGCGGTTTAGCCGCATCGCGATCGATACAAATGCTTTCATATATCTCATGGAGAGACACCCCAAATACTTCACTATAGTGCGAGAGCTATTTAATGCAGTTGAGATTGGTAAAGTTTACGCAGTCTCATCAGTACTACTTATCACAGAAGTTCTCACCAAACCACTTAAAGATGGTAACAGAGGGTTAGCCGATCGATATCTAGCATTTATCAGTACTTTTCCAAACCTCGGGCTAAGAGAAATTGACCAAAATGTTGCACTTCAAGCAGCTAAACTTAGAGCCCAATATGGATTTAAGACCCCTGACGCATTGTTTATCGCAACAGCAATAGAAGAAAA
>NZ_JUEE01000120.1:0-7444 GCF_000802135.1 Desulfosporosinus sp. BICA1-9 | reverse complement strand
AGTTAAGAACCGTTCCTGCTCCCACTAAACCCTCCGACAGGTGGATGCACAGTGCCCACCTAAAAACCCCAGACCGCTGAAAAGGCAAAGGCCTTGTTTTACTGATCTATGGTTTCTTTAGGTATGAAGGCACACATGAAATGTGCCTTCTCCCCAGCAACGTTAACCATCACCGCAACTTCGTTCCCCTCGTTCCACATTTCCGTTCCAAGCCCCAGGACGCAGTGTCACACGAGCGCGACGTCTTTACGTAAGCAGAATAGCAAACTTCCGTTCAAGCGACCGACCCCAGACACGGGGCAGTGCACAAGGATGTGCACTGCCGCCAACCGAGCCAAGGACGGCGAGTTTGGCACGATAGTCTCCAGTGGAGAGTATCGCCGAAGGATGAACCCCGCTCCCCATAGTAGGAGCTTAAACGGTTAGTTTGCTCTGCGTCGTAAGCACCGAGCGCTGTGTGACACAAGTCCCCCTACAAATACTCCGGCCCAAACGCCTCAGGCAATAACGCCTTCAAACTAGTCACCTTCGTTTCACCCTGTCCATTAATTAAGTAAACCAGGCAATCCTCAGCGAACTCCCGAATCACTTGCCGACAAGCACCACACGGGGACGGAAATACGTCAGTCGGAACAGCAATCGCAATTCCTTTCAACTTCCGCTCTCCCCGAGCTACGGCTTGAAAAATTGCATTTCGTTCTGCGCAAACCGTTAAACCATAACTGGCGTTCTCCACGTTACAACCACTATATATTTCTCCAGAGGAAAAAAGTGCCGCCGCACCAACTGGGTAATGAGAATACGGTACATAGGCCTGTCCGTATGCAGCTTGTGCCCGATTACTAAGTTCTTTCGTAAGCTCTGGATCGAGCATTTACGCATACAACTCCTTTTCTAAAAAACCTTGCCCACAGAGCGATACAATAAGGGAGCAAAGACAATTAGTCCAATTATGATAGCCTGAATCGAAGTCACTAAAACCGCTCCTGACGCCACATCTTTTGCCATTCCCGCAAGAGGGTGAAAGTTTGGTTGCACCATATCTACAACAATTTCAACCGCAGAATTCATCACTTCTGCACCGATCACGCTGCCAATCGCTAAAACAAGAATTAGCCATTCAAAACGTGAAACCTTAGCCCACCAAGCAACGCTCAAAACAAGAATTCCAGCGAAAACATGAAACTGCATGTGTCCTTGAGTTTTCAAAGTATATAGCATTCCTCGCCAAGCTTGATTGAGACTGCGCCAAAATCCTGGTTTCAGATATCTTCCCATATGCCCCTCCGTTTTCGGTCTGATTATAAAGAAACCTGGCTGGCACCCGAAGACACTGTCTTCGCACGTGTTAACCTTCTTGAAAGCGCTGCCATGACTCGAACAAGGATGTTTGAGGTTATCGTTATACTCTCTCTAACCCCAGTTTAGTCATTACCTCTTCTTCTTTGTTGCGCATTTTTAGCTTATCGTCCTCTTCTTCGTGATCATACCCTAATAAATGAAGCGTTCCATGGACCGCTAAGTAAACAATTTCCCGTTCAAAGGAATGCCCATACTCCTCTGCCTGCTCCCTTGCCCGTTCAACAGAAATAACGATATCCCCCAGCATTTCGTCTTCAAACTCGAAATCCGGTTCCTCATCCATTTCCTCTTGCAAGGCAAAAGAAAGAACATCCGTCGGGCGATCCACTCCTCGATACTCAAGATTTAAAGCATGTATGCGCTGATCATCAACCAGCATTAAGCTCACTTCCGCCTCAGACCGCCCACCAGACAAGTGGATAGTCTCAGTAATAGCGTTATTTAGCAGCGTGGTGAGAGCATCCTGCCGTTCCGGCAAAATAGACTCCTCTTCCCAAGAGATATCTAAAATCACGTACTTCAGGCAAACCCACTCCCAACATGAAATAGAAGTGTTTTACCCTTCCCCCCTTCAGAAATTGAGCATACTTTTTAAGTAGCTCTTGTCAAGAGCCTAAGAATTATCCTTAATTGGCTTATGATTCACTCGAGGAATCTTAGTTTCAAGAGACCCCTCGCGACTCTCAAGCAGTTTCTCCTTTGGTAAAGCAATACCATCCTCTTGATTAACATCTACCAGGGTTTTCTTATTCAAACCCGCGTCTCGTGTACTTGGCATCTCCGGATATTCAATGCGGGAGTGGAAAATTCCACTTAAGACACGGACAAAAGCCATAGCGATCCGATCTAAATCTTGAAACGTTAAATCACATTGATCCAACTGTCCGTCATTCAGCTTGTCCTTAATAAGCTTGCGGACTAGCCCTTCAACACGCCCCGGCGTAGGTTGTCTCATAGAACGCACTGCCGCTTCCACACTGTCGGCCAAAGCAACCAGCGCGGCCTCTTTGTTCTGAGGCTTTGGCCCTTCGTAATGGAAAGACTCCTCAGGCACATTTTCCTGACTCTCAAGGGCCTTATGATAAAAGAAACTGACCAGACTGTCTCCATGATGCTGGGAGATAATGTCTTGGATTTGCGTTGGGAGTTTATAATCCTTCGCTAACTCCAAGCCATCTTTAACATGTGAAGTAATGATCAGAGAGCTTAGAGTCGGAGCTATTTTATCGTGTGGATTTTCCTGGGTAAACTGATTTTCGATGAAAAAGTACGGGCGTTTTAACTTGCCAATATCGTGATACATGGAGCCTACTCTTACCAAGGTCGCATCCGCATGAACTGCTTCTGCTGCGGCTTCCGCTAAATTTCCCACTAAAATGCTATGATGGTATGTACCCGGTGCCTCCATTAGCAAGCGCTTAAGTAACGGGCGATTGGGGTTCGATAATTCTAAAAGCCGTACGGAAGAAGTGATACGAAATCCCGATTCGAACCAGTGCAAAGCCCCCACCGTTAAAAACGATGACGCCAATCCATTGACAATCCCCAGAATCAGCCCAACCGCCCAAACCGTCAAGCGCATATCTGAGCTAAAAGCAACCCCACTAATCACCAAGACATTGACCGCGGACACAAATATCCCAGCCCGCGCCAAATCCGAACGCTGACTCAAATGGGACACACTATAAACTCCTACAATCCCACCAAAAAGAGCCACTAAACCCGCTTGCAAGCCAAAGGCAGTCGAAAGTGAGGGGTCCACTAAGACAGCCACAAACACCGCTAAGACAACGGAAACCAACATAGCGATATCCACACCAATAAGAATTGCTACGGACATCGTCGCCCAGGCCACCGGAATGAGCATGCCTGACAAATTATTATAATCAGGCCCTAGATTTAAGGCAATCACTCCACGTCCAATAGCCAAAACCATCGTCATCGTCAGCCCTATAAGAACAATTCGATTGGTCAGGCGGAAGATATCCCGTTTATACTGTAACAAATAAACCAAAATCGTTCCCATTCCTGCGAGAACAATCAAGGCAATTCCAAATGTTGCTTTCCACGTATTATGGCTATTAATTAAGCCATACTCGACCAAGACCTGGTAATCTGTTTCGTCAACAATCTCGCCCACTCCAACGATTTTTTGGTTGGCCTTGTAACGCAGCACATCCTTTTTCACAAGACTTTTTGCAGCTGTTCGCAAAGCTTCTGTCGTAATATCGTCTACGATCAGAGTGGGTTGCGTAATTTCCTGTTCTAAGAAGACCTTTAATAACGTTTTGACATGCTCATTTAAACCCGACTGATTAAGATCCGTTTTAGTTTTTTCAAGAAACCCATCTAACTCCGCGTAGGTCCTAGTTCCAGAATCCAAATTGCGCGCTCTGCTAAAGATAATGTCTCTACTGACCTGTTCATCCGCATTCAAATCATCCAGACTTATCTTCACTAAGGACGTCAATACTCCCTCCGGTAAATCCTTAAAAGGCTGGGTTTGCTTCAGTTGATTAATACGTACACGATCATCCTTCGAACTCGACTGCACATCACGCAACGTGGTAAATGTTTTCCCTAAATCCTTTGTCAATAAATTCAAATATTCCTCATCGGGTTTGTAAACCGGTTGAACAGCTTTCTCAGCTTTATCCAAGTTTTGAGCATATCCTTGGATATCTTCAATGTCCTTATTCCACGGAGCCGTGATGAGTTGTGGACTGGGTTCCCCTAATTCTAATTGAAGGGTCGAGACAAAAATATTGGAGGTTAGCAGAACGACAAACAACAGAAAATACATCACCCCGACAATGACACGAAGCCATGTGGTGTGATGTTTAAACAAATCCATACCTCGAGATAACCCCTCCCACATTGTTCTAAATATTCTAATCTTCATGCCATCATCCTTACTTCTATATACCATACAAAGTTCAAATGCTTACGTGATCTAAATAACCCTCCGTACCCCTTATGAATTGGCGTAAACTGCCAAATCTTCATAAGTTTCCACCTCTACCCTAACACGCACTAGATCGGAATTGTTGGTAAGAACCTTAACGGTTTCTCGCACGATGGGAATCTTAGTTGCTACTTTCTTCTGAACTTCAGCCCTGGCAGCTTGTTCAGCCAGTTGAAGGGCTTCCGTGCCAGTACGCTCAAGATGCACTTCACGAAGTTCGACATACTTTATCTTAATACCTTCGACAGGAAAGCGCCAATTCCTCCACGGTTTTAGGGAAAGGCTTACTACTTCTTTACGTCCTTGCTCAAAAGGCGAATTCTGCGTTGTTACCATTATGACGCGTGAACCAAATTTTATACCCCACCCTGTGGCAATTCTCCCACTTTCCTCCACTTTGTCTTCTACCAAGGGGATCGTGGTTTCGGCACTGTACCAGACTCGCGCACGGACAAACCCTCTAGCTACTGAAGCTGGTTGAGTCTGTTGGGCATTGTTTAAGTTATCCGCATTGGGCTTCAGAATTAATACTTGCCCGGCTCGCACAGTTTCTCCTTCGTGTACCTGAGGAGTTCCTTCAATCACCATGATCTCCTTTACAACCCCCGCATGATTAGCAACTAGATTACCTGCTTCTCCAGGAATGGACGGGCGGATTTTTTCCGAAATCTTTATTTTAATAGTCGTACCCTGACGTTCTATCCCTACCCAAGCGGCATCTGGCAATTCTTCCTGAAGCACCTTAGCAATACCATTTAAATCCAGCTTCTTGGAAAACACCCATGTTTTAAGCCCAAGTTTCTCAGCACGTGCTAAAACGTCAGGTGACAATAAGTTTCGATTTCCCGTCACCGAAATTGAAAGTACAAGCTGCGACATTACGCTTAACACCAAGGCAATCATGATAATTCCTACTAAGAGTCCCTTTCTCCGCCACCAACGCGCGGCAACAAAAGGCCAACCATATTTGGCCACAATATGTACCCTTGTATGGGTTAATCGAGCTGCCTTGCGCAAACGTCGAAAATCTGCCAGCTTAATCTGTGCTCGCATTCCCCGATCAGATCTTTGCGTGTGATATAAAATTACACCGTCTTTTAAGGCTTGATTAATGAAACGTGCCAACTGCTCTCCCCTTGCCAAGAAAAGAACTCGGCCATACCAGAACGTCCGTATCCAATCAAACATTACTTTATCTCTCCCCCCCAAACGATAAGGAAGAAAGTTCCCCTTCAATCCGCAGTTCAGTAGCTAATATCACTTTGAGCACTAGTCCTTTTCCTCTAAAAAAGAGATCTCCTTTAGCTGTTTCCAAACGAATTTCTTCCTCAGAAAAGTTAACAATGCTGAAATAATTTTCGACTAGGATTTGCTCCCGACCAGTTATGGTAATTTTAGGACCTTCTCCCGCCACATCCGGTGGAAAATCCAAAACGTCGCCCACACTTGTTTGAATTTTTTTAAACAAAAATAGCCCCCTCCTTCTATGAATAGTTATGAAGGAAAGAGCAAGAATAGTCCAAGCCTAACATAAAAAAGGCCAGTTACAATAAACCCTGTAACCGGCCTTTTTTATAAACTACTAATAAGTTATGCCCCGAGGATTTCCCGTACAATCTGATTGACAAGTTTGCCATCTGCACGGCCTTTCGTCTTAGGTGTTAATTGACCCATGACTTTCCCGAGGTCTTTAGGACCCGAAGCCCCTATTGTGGTAACTGTCTCTTGAACAAGCTGGCGAATTTCCCCTTCGGAAAGCTGTTGAGGAAGGTAATCCATCAGAACGACCATTTCTTCCTCCAGAGCCTTTACCTTATCGGGGCGATCCGCTTGTCCAAAAACCTCAAGCGCATCCCGACGCAGCTTCATTTCGCGTGCTAATACTTCGATGACTTGATCATCGTTAAATTCAATTCTCTTATCGATCTCAGCATTCTTTATAGCAGCCCTAGCCATTCGAATGACGGAAAGTCTTACCTTCCCCTCCTCTTTGGCCTTCATGGCAACCTTCATATCCTCAACGAGGCGATCTTTTAGGGTCAATTCGAGACACTCCTTACTTGAACTTGCGTTTACGTGCAGCTTCAGACTTCTTCTTTCTCTTCACACTTGGCTTTTCATATGCCTCATGCTTACGAGCTTCTGCACTAACCCCTGCCTTTTGACAAGTACGCTTGAACCGGCGGAGTGCGGCATCAAGGGATTCGTTTTTACCAACTTTGACTTCACTCATTGTCTTATCCCTCCCTCCACTGGATCATCACAAATATACTTTATTATTATACTGGATTAAGTAGGTTGCGTCAAGTTGACTTTGCCTGTCATGGTCAGTAAGACTGATCTTCAAAGTCATTTTTACTTAGCGTTCATCCAACATTATCCAATTGCAGCGTTGAGAGCCTGCCCCCCGAGCAAATGAACATGCAGGTGTCCCACGACTTGCCCCCCGTCTGTTCCATTATTAGTGACCACTCTATAACCGGTCTCTGCTACTCCGAATTCCTTTGCTAACCGAGGAATTACCCCGAAAAGGTGTCCCAATAGCTGCTCGTGCTCAGAAGTAACATCATTAAGATTCCGCAAATGGATTTTCGGAATTATCACCAAATGCACAGGGGCTAAGGGTTGGATATCTTTGAAAGCAAGGATCTCGTCGTCTTCATAGGCGATTTCGCTAGGAATATCACGACGGGCAATTTTACAAAAGATACAATCCGACATCGGCATTTTTATTTCCTCCCTTGTAAGATAGATATAGGGTCGATGGTTCAAAACCAACCCGAACGTTCCTTGATAACTTACTCCTTATTGTTCAGATGAATTAGTTGACACGTTGGACCTCAATCAGTAAATATCGTGCTATAATCACTTTTGGCAGAGAGATAGATGTGCGTTCCTCCTGGATCCCTCTTTTTGAGGCTTATCCGTAAAATAGCGTGTCACTCCACAAGAATGATTCGATGTTTAGCTGGTTGGGTCACTATTCTAGTGTTACCCGTTTCAAATGCAAGGTTGTTTGACATTCTTCTTAAGTGGATGCTCTGATTCATTCTGTTTGAAAGGTTGTGTTCCCTTGTCTCAGTTTCTTAACGATTTCGTAGTCGGAATCGATGTTTC
>NZ_JUEE01000119.1:0-8634 GCF_000802135.1 Desulfosporosinus sp. BICA1-9 | reverse complement strand
TGATCGCCGATACAAACCTTTTCAGTAGTTTTCGGTAAAAATACGAAGCCATTGGCTTCTACATTGGGACAAATTAAATCATGATCGGGTTTACCAGTAGACCACGCTATATAAAATTCTTGCTTCTTTTGCAACTTCACCCGGGCATAAATGTTTGCTTTGCCGGCATTGATAATCTCGTTTTGCATGGTAGCGCAGCAAACTTTGAAAGTACTTCTTCTCCTTCCAGACATTTTTTCAAGAACAGACCGACCATAAAGTTCAAAAACTATAATACTGCCTACTGGTTTTCCCGGCAAAGCCAAATGTGGGAGTATCCGGTTATCTGTACCTTTTAATATTTTTAACGGCAATCCGTTGTGATAAAGGCTATCTCCATAGGATATTTCTTCAAAACCATGCTCGGAAACTATGTCCTTCAAGCCACTTGAGGTACCCCCTATTGTTATTAATAGGTCTGACCCAAAGCTCCTAATAATACTATCCCGTAATTTGTTCTTGTCATCAGGAATAACATCTAATAAACGAGGAGTTCCCCCATAGCTAGATACCAGACCGGCAATACAATGAGCATTACTGTTATATACTTGCCCTCTATCTTTTTTCCCACCCACCGGTATCACTTCATCACCCGTAGCAGCAACTGACACTATAGGTCTCCTTATTACTTCGGCGCTGCTTCTTCCCAAACTTGCTAATACGCCAATTTCTAATGGACTGATGATAGATCCACTATTTATTACAATGGAACCTTTGGCAAGGTCTGAACCTGCCATACGAACATTCATTCCACTTTGAACTTGATTAATTACTATCAGCAGTTCATCTTGTCTTTCAACCAATTCCAATTGTATAACGCAATCTGTCCCCTTCGGAATGGAGGCCCCAGTCATAATATTTACAGCCCCATTGCATTTTATCTCGCCCTCATAAATTGCCCCGGCACAAACTTCACCCAAGACAGAAAAGTATTTGGGATTATTCTTTGCTGCTCCAATAGTCAAGTGTGAATTTAAAGCATATCCATCACATAAAGCGTAATCACAGGGTGGTAAAGCTTCTGGTGCAACAATGTCTTCCGCTAAAGTCCGTTTTAAAGATTCTAGGATGGGTTTTCGCTCTTTTGACAATGTTGGAATATAATCTAAAACTTCTTTCAGAATCATATCTTCCTCTAAACTTAACATATAAGTCTCTTCAATCCATCCAGATGTCTTAATCTTGGAATAATTTCTTTATGAATATCACATGCAACAGATTTTCCCGAAGTAGTACCGGTCATTAACAATTTATCATGGGGACATCCTCCCTGACAGGTAGTTTTGGATTCACACTTCCTACATTCATCTGGGATGTCTGGTCTTGTAACCTCATAATGAAACGTGTCACATTGTATTGCACTTAACGGATTTGCGTCAAATATTGTTCCAGTTTTAAATGAATGGTCTCTAATACATGGCCCAATGCTTCCATCAGGAAATACTGTAGCAAGTCTTTTTCCACAAATATATGGAGAAGATTCATGATCCCATAATGGAATTAAAGTATCCAACAAGAAAGTAGTTTGAACATCGTATCCCTTAATAGTATAGTTTTCCAGCAAATCACACAATTCATGGTATTTCTGCAACAATCTTTTCTTGTATTCAGCATCTATTCCTC
The DNA here is from genome assembly GCF_000802135.1 of Desulfosporosinus sp. BICA1-9. Classification (NCBI taxonomy): domain Bacteria; kingdom Bacillati; phylum Bacillota; class Clostridia; order Eubacteriales; family Desulfitobacteriaceae; genus Desulfosporosinus; species Desulfosporosinus sp. BICA1-9. The sequence continues at coordinate 6,972 of NZ_JUEE01000119.1, read as the reverse complement.
TGTATATATCCTTTTGATATCTTAAACGATATCCATTTTCTATTCCAAATCTTGTTATATCCAGAACTCTAGCTAAGTTATGATCATCCAAGGTAGCTGCTATTGTTTGACCAATAACATTTGATCTTTCACTAATTATCTTCATTCTTCTCGATAGCTCTTTAGTGGTAATATCTGTTATACTTGTTGTCATCCATTGGATATCTTCTAGATCATCCCAATTTACGGAATCTATTAAGTCACCATTTGTATAAAGATTCCCTTGCATACCATCAGTATTTTTATAGACAGTATCCATAATTTTCTTAATTCTATCTGTCCTTAATAAGGGTTCTCCTCCAAGAAAACCAATGGTGTTCACTTTAACATTATTAATTTTCCAGACTTCCGGAATCCACTCTACTAATCTTGAAAACGTATTCTCATCCATTTCCATTTCATCATTATCGCCAGCTTGATTTAAAGCATAACAATAGTTACACCTTCTTGTGCACTTGTATGAGAGGAATAAGAGGAACCAAAAGAAAGGAAGCTTCCCCCAAGTTCCTTCACCCTTCAATCGTCCATCTTCTTTAGAATACATTGCTTTTAATTGTTTAGCATGTTCTGTTGGGCTTCTCACTTTATTGCACCTCGCATTTCATGATTCTTGCTTGAGTGCCATAGTTGGTGAAACCGTAATAATAAATCTTATCTACCCTTTTGACTTGATCCTTAAAATGCTTAGTTGGGAAGCGACCAAATTCAACTAGGTTCGTTTTGTTCGGTTCTAAACTTAAGGAAAATTCCTCAAGCCTTTTCTCCAGTGCTTCATGAAAACGGGTGGCTTCTGAACGGTATTGAAAACAGACTATAAAATCATCGATATACCTAATTAAATATGCTTCACCCTTTAATCCTGGCTTCACTAACGTTTCAAACCACTGGTCCAATACATAATGTAGATAAACATTGCTCAGCAAGACTCTAATCGAGTCCCCCTGGGTAGTGCCAATTTCGCTCGCCTGGATTTTACCGGCTTTCATAACACCGGCTTTCAGCCACCCTCTTATCATGGAAATAATTCTAGGGTCTCTCACCCTACGTTGTACAAACCCCATCATCCATTGGTTTTCCAGGCTCCCGAAGAAGTCCTTGAAGCTTGCTTCCAGCACCCAACTGACTTTTTCCCCGGCAATTATCTCGTTTAAGGTTGCAAGAGCATTATGCAATCCTCGTCCCGGCCTTCCTCCGAATGAATAGTTGAGGAAGTCTTGCTCATATATTGCGGATAATACTTCAGTAGTACTGTATTGCAAGACGACATCCACAACTCTGGGAACTCCTACTCCCGTCGGGGGGATATAGCTTTTCAGATGAATTGACTTCATTAGTTCTTCAAACCAAAGGTTAAAGCTCTTCTGCGCTCCTTCAACCGCCTCATGGTCTACACCCGGCGCAGTATACTTTGATATCCGGGCTAGACTTTCCCAAATAAGCTCCTTTGATATGTGATGCGCCAGGGAAGTGAATTTCAGATCAGTTTCCTTTCGAGCTCTCTCTGCTATTCTTTCTAGCTTTATGTTCATGGCTTGGGTTTCTCCTTACTTTGTATTAAAGTCCGAACCTCCCATTGCATGGAGCACCTGATTCCTTGTTAAGATTCAACGTCTACGTCAAGACCTGCGCTTGCGGCACGGACAGAGAGGCTTATCAACCTTCAGAAAAAACTTCATTCCGTGACGAACCAACTCAGGTCTATCATGTCGTCTATCTGCTTTACGTCCTTAAGGCATTGCTATGGCCTTTCCACAGGGGTAGAAAATTTTAGTCCTTTTGTGTCATACGGGCAACGGTGTCCACTAACTTCTGCAAACCATGTTTGCTTACCAATGATTCCAATCCTATCTCAATCTCGCCCAGAATGACTTCTTCTTCGACTTCCTCTTCCCTCTCTTCGTAAATCAGGACCTCATTGTAACACCACTGAACACACAAGGGCGGTTGTCCGGGATCATTCTCTTCACACATATCGCACTTTAACGGGAGACCGGAATCGGGCTCTTTGAATCTATCCCTGGCTGGGCAAGAAGCTCTGCAGAAGGTGCAATCGTCATATTCCTTTCCGTCAATCACATACTTTCCTCTGCCCATGCATTCGGCTGGAGTATATTCACCTGCGAACACCGGAAGCCAAATGTCGGTCGTTGGGTCATGAATCACCTGAATACGAGACCTTGCCGGATTAATACTGCTATATTTCGGTGTAGCGTGAAAGTTGGAGCAGATTATCTCACATGACCGGCAACCATTGCACTTATCGGCATTAACTTTAATTGACTTAATCTTCTTCTTAATCTTGGCCATCTTTTAATATCCCTCTCCTCTCTAAATCTTCTGCAACATAATCTAAATCTAATTCCTGTAATTTTTCTTTAGTGGGGATACCTTCCATGTTCCATCCCTTATATTTGTAATAGGTATCTAGAAGTTGTTCTTCTAGCTCGGGGAATCTCCTTTTCCAGTGGTCTTGAGGCGGCTTCTCATCAGCTCTCCTCATGCCTTTTATTATGTTATAGGCTCTGTGTAGATTTCGGCTTCGATTGACTATTTTCTTTAGGCCGGCTCGATCTATGTCCAACCCGGTTGCTGATGAGACTAAAAGATGATAATTGTGTGTATGGTACGGAGGCTTCAAGCAAAATGATCCCATACCACAGCATAACCCCAAGGCGTCATCAATGTTGTGTATCTCCTCCATCCAATCCACAATTTCACTGCACATATCGGGAGTTGGGTAATATGGGTTCGAGTTTTCTCCCCGTGGTTCCCAGTCCAGAAGATATTGCTTAAAATGTTCATCTGGAAGCTGAGGCCAATCTTTTACAAACTCTTCTCTCATCTCCATCGTTGGGAAAGGCGCTTGAGGCCAATTTCCTTCAATTTGGGTAATGCTTATCTTCTCGTTGGTAGAATACATAAGGAAATAAAGGGGATCCAACATGCCCAGCTTGAGAGGGAGCTGCTCATGTTTCTTAATGGTATTATGATCAAATGCCTCTGCACCGTTACCAATTTTCCGAGCTGCCCAATAAGTGCCGTCGGCCAGAATATCTCCGATTCCTTCCCGTCGGACTACTCTGTCAAGTAACCAGTTAAATCTACCCTCTTTATCGGCCGGACTTCCTTCGAAGTCCTTGTCAGTCAAAATGCCGGCTTCATAAAGCTCAATACCGAAGGCTAAAATTTGCGGGGTTGAGAATCCGTCCACACCATACTCCGTAGCACGCTGAGCAATTCTAAAGTTAAACTCCAGGTTGTCTACATAAGCGGCCATTGAATAAGTAAGTTTCGTGAAGCATTTCTGCTTGAATCTTGGAATATCCTTATAGGAAATTAAAGCCCCACACTGCTGCGGACAGTTAAAGCAACTAATAAACCGCTTTATCGCTGCCCTTTGAGTACTTGACCAGGATTCGTTGATTTCTTCGGTCCAGAAGTCTCTTCTCCGAGTACGGGCATTTCCCCATGAAAAGTTTTCGGTGTGCCACTTCTCATCAGTGTGTTTCATCTCCTGCGGCGACCCAATCCCTGATAAAATGGTCATTACTCCCTTAAGGGGATTTTCATTTCTGAACTTTATATATTCCCCTATTTTATTCACATGCTTTATAAATTCTTCCCCTCGGGCAAGATTGATGTCCTTTGTTCCACGAACAACGATCGCCTTGATGTTTTTGTCTCCCATAACGGCGCCTCCTCCGAGCCTGCTGGCACTCGACCTGCCCTGCTCGATGGAAGCTGTAAAGACCCTATTTTCACCGGCCAGGCCGATAGCTGCTATCGCGACTTTCGGTTCATTCAGCTCTTTTTTTAAAATGTCTCGAATTTCAACAGTGCCCATACCCTTCAAATGAGAGGCATCCCGTATTTCTACCTTATCATTGTGGATATATATATAAACCAGCTTCGGAGACTTGTTGCGAAAGATCACTCTGTCATACCCGGCATACTTTAATTCCGCCGCCCAAAACCCCCCCATCATCGGATATGCCAGTAACTCCGTCTGAGGGGAAATTGTCGTAACAACAGTACGATTAAAGCTGAAAGCAGGCGTTCCGCATAATAGACCGCTGCTAAATATCAATAGATTCTCAGGATCAAATGCTTTAGTTTCAGGAGGAACCCTATCCCAAAATAGTTTGACGCTGTAACCAAGTCCCCCTAGATGAAGTTCGGTTAATTTCGGATCAGTTTCTACTCTCTCAATGTTTCCCGTTGCTAAATCAATTTCTAAATTATATCCTGTTTCTGCGTACCTCATTTTTCATCCCCTCTACGTATGTTTTATTAATAATGTTCTTAAAACTGAATAAGCTTTTTCATTATCTTATTGTCAAACTCTAGCTAACCAATTTTTCCTTTCATAGATGATTTCTTGGAAGCCAGATGACTCCGTGGAATTTCCTAAAAGTTTTAACACACATATTTCTTTATATCCCCCCATTTCTTCATTATGTATATCTTGTCTTTACGCAATTGCCTTGCCATTATCTCATGATTAAATCAAAATTTTAGCTCAACGGTTGATAAGCTATGTTTAAATGTCGAAAACAATTGTTCAACGGTAAAAAATTTCATGAAGTTAAGCTATATTATAGATTTGATAGTCCTTGAACAAAAATAATACCACTGCAATCTTGCAGTGGTATTATTTTTGTTAATTGGCAACGCGACTAAGTTAAGACTGATAAAGACCGATATATATTGATATAGACCGATATATAACTAATTCAAACAAAGTTATACCAAGTCATTATAGCATTGGTGTAATGCAATAATGACTTGGTATTTTATAATATTTAACTTTATAGGATCTGTGAATTTGATTTGCCTTCCCTCTCAGAAAGGAAGTGATTACAAGTTATAAACAACCAATTTAGATTCAGTCATTTCTTGGATTGCATACTTAGGTCCTTCCCGTCCGATGCCACTTTCTTTTATTCCGCCATAAGGAGCTTGATCTGCCCGGTAAACCGAAGTATCATTAATAATTACCCCGCCGACTTCCAACCTCCTTATTGCTTCAGCCGCAATGGCAATAGAGGAAGTGAAAACCCCTGCTTGGAGTCCGTATGTTGAAGCGTTTGCTATTTCAATTGCTTCGTTAAGATCCTGATAAGGGATCAAACTTACCACTGGAGCAAAAACTTCTTCACAAACAACCTGCATCGTAGGTTGGACATTAGTCAAGATCGTTGGCTCAAAGAGTGCTCCGTTTCTTTTGCCTCCACTTAATAAGTTTGCGCCACCCTCTAACGCTGCAATTACCCAAGCTTCAGCTCGCCTAGCCTCTGCCTCGCTGATCATTGGTCCGATATCAGTTTGAGGATCAATTGGATTGCCAAGAACGAGTTTCCTACTTTCCTCGGCAAGCATAATTGCAAATTGATCATAGATATCCTGGTGGACTAATAAACGTTGAACAGAAATGCAAACCTGGCCAGCGTTGACAAAAGGCATACGGCTACATAAAGCTACAGCTTTTGCTAAATCGGCATCCTTATGCACGATAGTGACAGAATTTGAGCCTAGTTCCATGGTAGCTTTGCGTAACCCGATTGTAGACATTATTTTCTTACCAACTTTCGGTGAACCGGTAAACGTATAAAAGTTGATTCTCTCATCTTTTAATAAAAGATCTCCAATTTCATTACCGCCGCCTATCACTAAATTCAAATAACCAGGGGGTAGTCCTGCCTCTTCTAGAATCTTACATAGGTTAATAGCAGAAATCGGAGTGGCAGAAGCTGGTTTTAGAATAACAGTGTTACCGGCGGCTAAAGCCGGGGCAATTTTATGGGTAACAAGATTAAGAGGAAAATTAAAGGGACTGATAGCACATACCACACCGATTGGGACTCGAATTGTATAAGCCATCCGGTTTTCCGACCCTGATGTAGCCTCGACGGGAATAGTTTCCCCGCTGATGCGTTTAGCTTCTTCTGCGGCCAAGAGAAAGACTTGCGAAGACCTTAAGACTTCTGTCTTAGCATCTTTGAAAACTTTGCCAGCCTCACGAGTAATCGTTAATGCTAGATCGTTGGCATTTTCTTCAATTAAAGAGGATGCTTTAGCTAAAATCTTGTATCTCTGATAAGGTGGAAGCGGACCTGCTTTAAAAGCATTGATTGCTGCAGACACTGCAGCAGCAACTTCAGTAGCGGAAGAAGTACAAGTCGTTGCAAATACTTCCCCTGAAAATTTGTCAACGACACCCATAGTCTGCTCAGTCTCTAACCATTCGCCATTAACATAAATAGAATATTTTTCTTGCAAAATAGAGAACCTCCTTAATAAGTCTTAGCCTTACCTCCAATCTTAAAATAGTTATGCAAAGATTGTGCCAAGTTGATCCATTATTTTGAACCCTTACACAGACTTGATATTAAACCTTTATCACTAGCTAGCTCAAATGAATAAGTACAATATGATGCAAAATTTCATTGTAATAAGGCAAAAAGGCATTATGTTATAGGCTGAATAAGTATAGTTAAGTTAGTTTTAGTTAGTTGTATATTGGAACACTACTTCCCCAGGGGCTATGCCCCAAGTATCATCGGCCCTGGAACGAAAGGCGGACGAGCCTTTCGCCACACTGCGACTTGTAACGCATACTCCTGCAGTGTGGAACCTTAACTTCCGTGTTCGATATACGAAAAGCGGACGAGCTTTTCGCCACACTGCAACTTGTAACGCACACTCCTGCAGTGTGGATCGAATGGGTGGAACCCCGTGACCCGAATGTCCACAATCTTTACAGTATTACGAAACATAGATAAGCTACCTCATTTAGAGGTAGCTTATCGCTTGTTACCTGGCGATGACCTACTTTCCCAGGGGCTATGCCCCAAGTATCATCGGCCCTGGAGGTCTTAACTTCCGTGTTCGATATGGGAACGGGTGGAACCCCTCCGGCATGATCACCAGATG
>NZ_JUEE01000118.1:0-9947 GCF_000802135.1 Desulfosporosinus sp. BICA1-9 | reverse complement strand
TATTTGCTGTTCTTCGTGACCAAAAGCCCTTTGTGATTAAACGACCTGAAGATCATCAAACTTGGAGGACAACAAAGCCTCAACCAGCAGCTGCTTAAAGGAATAGTTTGGATACGACAGAGCCATTCGGATCGTGTCAAAGGTGATGCGAGGGATACCGGAGGGCGTTAGACCGAGGATATGCTCGCCATCATCCTATTGACACGTGCACTACACCCAAACGCTTGAAGACTGCAAAGTCTCTTTTACTCCAGAGAGTTACCCCAAATTGAAAGAGAGTTTGCTTGGCTAGCGCCGAGCGTCCCGTTTCTCTAGGTGGGCTTCCCAAAAATTAACGTTTAGGTCATTGTTCGGATTTTTCAATGGCTTAGTTTGTTATGCCGTATTTTACAAACCGAAAATTAAAAGAAATAATCAGACAAACTCTTGACTTTTATTAGCTGGTCTTATCTTATTCCATCCAAGGGTATAAATTGACTAAATTTCCCCGCCAATTTGTCAAATCTGTCAAATCTCTGTCACGGGATGTTTTGTTTGCTATCCCCAAGCCCAATACTTATGTACCTTTACTTAGGATCGCTTGATGTGGCGCTCCTCCAGAATGACCGTCACAAGCTGTCCCGCGGTCCACGACTTCCCATCCTCCTGAGTCGGCAGGTGAACCTGAATATAATGAGGTGTATGCCCCACAGCACACCCCACTGGATCAACCCATTCAATCAGTACTTCGACTGGTTTTCCAATAAACGGACGAATGAAGGCTTGCTGACTATCACGGGCAACCAACAAAAGTTCCTTAACCCGTTGATCCTTGAGTTTCTTCGAAACTTGATCCGGATAATCCGCTGCAGGGGTTCCTTTCCGTTTCGAATACGGAAACACATGAATTCCGGAAAAACCACAGGACTTTGCAAATTCAAGCGTGGAAAGATGATCCTCTTCAGTTTCCCCTGGGAAACCAGCAATAATATCCGTTGTGACCGCAAGATTTGGAATCCTCTGGTGGAGTCTTTCCAAAAGCTCTTTGTATTGGCTCAAATTATAAGGACGGTGCATACGGGCTAGCACCCTATCACTACCGCTCTGTAAAGGCATATGTAAATGGGGGCACACCTTATCAGACGCAACAATACTCTCGATCAACTCCTCCGTATATTCCATCGGTTCAATCGAACTCAGGCGCAGGCGACGAAGCCCAGGGATCTTATCCAGTTCTCGAACCAAACGAGCTAAACTCCAAGGGTCTTCCAAGTCCTGTCCGTAATACCCTGTATGAATCCCGGTCAAGACAATTTCAGGATATCCCTCCTCAACTAACCTCCGAGCCTCAGCGATCGCATTCTCAGGAATACGACTCCGCAAAGGACCCCTGGCATACGGAATAATACAGTAGGTACAGAACTGATTACACCCTTCTTGAATCTTCAACATCGCACGAGTACGTTGCTCCTCACTGAGTTGTGGAAGCTCTTCAAATTCCTCAGCATCCCAAATCCCACGCACAGCATTCTGAGGCTTTCTCTCCGCTTTCACTCGCTCAATCCACTCTAAAATCTTCACACGATCCTGAGTTCCAAGGACCAGATCAACCCCTTCAATCCCCAATATCTCGCCCGGTGCCGTCTGGGCGTAACAGCCCATGACCACGACAACGCTCTCAGGGTGAGCCTTGATCATTCGACGAATAACTTGGCGGGATTTACTATCTCCAGTATTTGTCACCGTACAAGTATTAACCACCACAACATCCGCTTCTTCCGAGGCACCCACCACCTGATACTTCGCCTCTCGAAAAAGTTGAGCCATCGCTTCACTTTCGGTTTGATTCACTTTACAACCCAGTGTAACAAAACAAACAGCCTTTCTTGGTTCGTCGTTCGTAGTACGTGGTTCGAAGATCGCTGCATGCGTATTAACCTGTTCAACTTCTTGAGACATAATACTCCACCTTCTTTAACGTGGTTCGTGGCTAGTGATTCAAATAAATCTGCCCTAGAGACAAGACGGCGCACATAAATGTGCCGTCTCCCAAACCTTTCGTTCCTATCCCTCGCTCTTCCGTTCTTCCGTTCCCCGACCCAGACCAGGGACGCAGTGTGACACGAGCGCGACGTCTCTACGTAAGCAGAAAAGCAAACTTCCGTTCAAGCGACTGACCCCAGATACGGGACAGTGCACAAGGATGTGCACTGCCGCCAACCGAGCCAAGGATGGCGAGTCTGGCGGGTATCCCGCTCCCCACAGTAGGAGCTTGAACGGTTAGTTTGCTCTGCGTCGTAGGCACCGAGCGCTGTGTCCCACAAGTCCCCTACCCTAAATCCCCATAATGCGCCAAAACCATCGTGAGCACGGCCAAGGCCGCCGTTTCCGTCCGAAGAATTCTCGGACCCAGTGAGACACTTTGAGCCCCCAGCTCCTCTTGCGCCCAAGCAACCTCGGCCTCCTCAAACCCTCCCTCAGGACCAATCAGCAGGGCAATAGGGTGCTCAGGATCCATCGTTTTAAGCACGGAAGCTAAGCGCTGAGTCTTTTCTTCTTCATAGGGAATAATCCACTGAGTCCCCTCAGGTAATTTCTCCTTCAGATTCTTCCAATCGCTAACCTCAAAAATTTCCGGTTCCTGCACCCTATGCGACTGTTTCGAAGCTTCCGAGGCAATTTTTTGCCACCGAGCGACCCTGTCCAGTGCTTTACTTCCCTCAATATGTACAATTGAACGCTTAGCTCGCAAAGGAATAAGCCCTATCATGCCCAGCTCAGTCCCTTTCTGAATCACCCATTCCATCTTTTCCCCCTTGGAAAGTCCTGCCACTAAATAAACAGCGGTATGGGCCTCTACATCAGGCTGATCTGTACTAAGAATCCGACAAGTGACACTTTTGTCCTCGATCTTAAGGATGACACTCGTATACTCTCTCCCGGAATTATCATAACCCACAACCAAGTCTCCCGGCGAAAGCCTAAGCACACGGACAAGGTGCTCTCGCTCCGAATCACGTAACCAAAAAACATCGTTTCCAAGCTCTGTAATTTTAAACCGATTCACGATTGGCCCACCTCGCTCGAAATAAAATCCACCCAGAATCCAAAATGCGTTCAATAATCTCGAGCCCGGCTCCCTCAATGGCTTCTTCCACTTCGTCGGCTCGATTATCAATAATGCCAGACGCTAAAAATTCGCCATTGGGATGCAATATACGTTTTAAATCTGGAAGTAAAATTAATATAACATCTGCAATAATATTGGCAATTACGACATCCGCTTGTCCCGTCAGTACAGTGCCTAAATCTCCACGAGCCACTCGAACTCGATCGTGCACACCATTTAAGTCCACGTTTTCTTGGGCTACCTTGATTGCGACCGAATCAAGATCCACCGCCTCGACCTTTGCCCCGAGTTTGGCAGCAGCAACGGCCAAAATTCCAGAACCAGTCCCCAAATCAAACACAGTTTGCCCCGGCTTAATGATGCCCTCCATCGTCTTCAGACACAGTGTAGTCGTCGGATGGGTCCCAGTTCCAAAAGCCATACCCGGGTCAAGTTCAATGACAATATCCCCAGGCAAAAGCTCTGCCTGCTCCCAAGTTGGCTTAACCAAAATATGTTTGCCAATTCGAACCGGTTTAAAATAGGCCTTCCACGCCGTTTCCCAATCAACTTCCTTCAGCGTTAGCCCTTTAGTCTGAATAACCCAATCCGGAGAGCGCTTAAGCAACTCTTGAACTCCCAAATCAAGCTTGCCCAGTTTCTCCCCTAATTCATCATCTTCCGCAAAATAACCCTTTACAACAGACGTCCCAGTAAGCTTAACCTCTCCAAAACTATGGTAATCCCATTCTCCAGATTCTATGTAATTCAGCAAAACTTCCGGATCTTCGATACTGACACCTGTACAACCTAATTGATAAAAAAGATCGGCAACAGCTTCTTCTCCATCGGATGAAACTGTTACCGCCACTTCACGCCAATCCATGTTTATACTCCTTTTTAGCCCATCGCATCGCGTAGATTTTCTTTGAACTTTTCAAACAAAGATTTTTTGCCCATTTGTTGTTGTTCGGAAGTTACTTCGCCGAATTCACGTAAAAGCTTCTTCTGTTTTTCATTCAGCTTGGTCGGTGTTGTCAAGACTGCTCGAACATGCTGATCCCCGCGGCCACTGCCTCTACGATGAGGAATTCCGTGTCCTTTAAGCCTAAAGATTGTAGCAGTCTGTGTCCCTTCGGGGATTTTCATCTTAACCACTCCATCTAAAGTTGGAACATCGATTTCTGCCCCCAAGGCCGCCTGGATAAAGGTAATCGGGACCTCACAATAAACGTCATTTCCATCACGTTCAAAGAACTTATGTGGTTTGACCTGCAAGATGATATAAAGGTCTCCCGGAGGCCCACCTTTTGCTCCTGCTTCACCATCCCCACTGAGCCTTAAATTTAAACCATCCTCCGAACCTTGAGGAATACTGATCTTAATTGTCTTGACCTTACGGACTTTCCCTTGTCCATGACACGATGAGCATGGGCTACTGACAGTACGCCCTTCTCCCTGACAGGTAGTACACGTTCTCGCCGTTTGGATTTGACCAAATGGGGTACGCTGAGTAACTTTGACCTGCCCGCTACCATGACACTGAGAACACGTCGTCGGATGCGTTCCCGGCGCAGCACCAGAACCCTGACAGTCCGAACAGGTTTCGTCCCGCGGAATCTGAATTTCCTTTTCGACCCCAAACACCGCTTCTTCAAAGCTCAAGGTCATGGCATAGCGTAAGTCTGAGCCCCGTTGTGGACCACCGCGCCGTTGCCCGCCGCCTCCGCCAAAGAACATATCAAAAATGTCACCGAAGCCTCCAGCATCTCCAAACCCACCTTGGCTAGGATCAGCATGACCGAATTGGTCATAACGCGCTCTTTTCTCCGGATCCCCTAAAACTTCATACGCATCGGCGACTTCCTTAAATTTCTCTTCAGCAGCTTTGTCCCCCGGGTTGACATCCGGGTGATATTGGCGGGCTAACTTTCTGTACGCCTTTTTAATCTCCTGTTCACCGGCATTTCGCTCGACCCCGAGCACCTCATAGTTATCGCGTTTCATGATTTCCCTCCACACTCCTGCTTAACCCATTCCACTGTAGTATCAAAGTACTATAGTATTATATGACCGCTCGCCTTCAAGCACAAGGAAATATCCATTTTTATGGATTTTAATTTGCTTTTCTACAAATAAAGTCGGGCACAAAGGCTTAAAAACCTTTGTACCCTAAGACTTATCTCAACTATATATCAAAGCCAATTTCAATCAAATCCTTGATAGATTTACGAAGCAAAGCTTCGCTACGTGTTGAGAACGAAGTAATTCAACACCATTTCCCATCGTTGCCACCTCAGTCCTCGCCCTACTAACCCGACTCCCGTCGGCCCAATCTCTCGTCGACCCCAAACAGGATGGAGTGAACTTGCGGAGCGAATCCATTAGGCAGAGTCGCGTCAATCACGCTTAGATTACGAGGCGCCAGCGTGGCACTGGTTCACATTCAGAACAGCCCAGAGGTTTGCCAACGCTCGCCTCGTGATCAAGCGTGATAGCGACGGCGCCGTGGTGAGCGGAGCAATTTCACTCCATCCCTCTTTATTGATCCTTCTTCACTTCAGTAAACTCAGCATCTACAACATCATCATCTTTTTTGACCTCTTCGGCTCCAGGTTGTGCTCCAGCATTCTGCTCTTGAGCCGCTTTTTGTTGATACATTTTTTCAATATAAGGGTGAAGAACTTTGTTCAGAGCTTCAATTTTAGCATTGATCTCTTCAACACTATCACCGGCAGCAGCAGTCTTCAGATCTCCAAGCGCTTTATTAACGCTTTCAACTTCTGCAGCATCTCCCTTACCTTCAAACTCTTTCATGGTTTTTTCAGTTTGATAGGCTAACGAATCCGCCTGGTTCTTAGCATCGATCATTTCTCTGTGTTTCTTATCTTCTTCTGCATGAAGTTCAGCATCTTGCTTCATTTTTTCAATGTCTTCTTTGGAAAGACCCGTGGAAGAAGTAATGGTCACTTTTTGTTCATTTCCAGTGGCCACATCTTTGGCCGAGACATGAACAATACCATTGGCATCAATATCAAATTTAACTTCGATCTGTGGAATACCACGTGGAGCAGGAGGAATTCCTGTAAGTTGGAAACGTCCGAGTGTCTTGTTGTAACTCGCCATTTCCCGCTCCCCTTGAAGCACGTGAATATCAACAGAGGTTTGATTGTCTGCAGCTGTTGAGAAGGTCTGGGATTTCGTGGTTGGAATCGTGGAATTTCGATCAATAATCCGAGTAAACACTCCGCCAAGGGTTTCAATCCCTAAAGACAGCGGGGTGACATCCAGCAAGATCATGTCCTTGACTTCGCCACTGAGTACGCCCCCTTGAATAGCTGCACCCATTGCAACTACCTCGTCTGGGTTAACCCCTTTGTGTGGTTCTTTTCCACTTAACTTTTTGACAGCTTCTTGAACGGATGGGATACGAGTGGATCCGCCGACAAGAATGATCTGATCGATTTGATTCCAGGAAAGCTTAGCGTCTTCAATCGCTTGACGTGTGGGACCAAGAGTAGATTCCACAAGATCAGAGATAATTTCTTCAAATTTAGCTCGAGAAATATTCATATCTAAATGTTGAGGACCTTCTTCGGTCATGGTAATAAACGGCAAATTGACATTGGAATTGGTCACTCCAGAAAGCTCAATCTTAGCTTTTTCAGCAGCCTCTTTTAAACGTTGGAGAGCAACTCGGTCTTTAGAAAGATCTGCTCCATGACTTTTCTTGTATTCTGCCACCATATAGTCAATCAGACGCTGGTCAAAATCGTCGCCGCCTAAACGATTATTCCCGCTCGTGGCTTTAACCTCAACCATTCCTTGACTTAATTCGAGGATCGAAACATCGAAGGTTCCGCCGCCTAGGTCAAAGACCAAAACAGTCGAGTCATCCTTTTTGTCAAGGCCATAGGCAAGTGCAGCCGCAGTAGGCTCGTTAATGATCCGCAGTACTTCAAGTCCAGCAATAGCTCCTGCATCCTTTGTTGCTTGACGTTGGGCATCGGTAAAATAGGCAGGAACAGTAATAACGGCTTGGGTAACAGGCTGTCCAATATAGGCTTCAGCATCCGTTTTGAGTTTTTGGAGAACCATCGCCGAAATTTCTTGAGGACTATAGGTCTTATCTTCTATCTTTACTTTATGATCTGTACCCATATGGCGTTTAATGGAACTGACGGTTTTGTCCGGATTGGAAACAGATTGCCGCTTAGCCACCTGTCCGACGAGTCGCTCGCCAGATTTAGAAAAACCTACTACAGATGGAGTTGTACGATTTCCCTCCGCATTAGGGATAACAACTGCTTCTCCACCTTCCATAACAGCTACGCAAGAATTTGTAGTACCTAAGTCAATACCAATAATTTTACCCATTGTTTTCTTCCTCCTTATAACTAGTTCGAAACTTTAACCATACTTGGACGTAAAACTTTTTCTTTTAGGTAATATCCCTTTTGTAATTCGTCTACAACAGTATTTTCAGGATGCTCTTCTGACTCCACCCGCAGCACTGCGTCATGAAGATTTGGGTCAAACGGTTGCCCGACGGCTTCAATCGCCTTGAGACCCTCTTTGCTAAGAGCCGTTTGCAGCTGACGTAAAATCATCTCCACCCCTTGTGAAAAAGCTGCGAAATCAGGATTGATTTGAGCGGCACTAACTGCTCGCTCAAAATTGTCTAAAACAGGAAGCAACTCCCCAACCACACGTTCAGACGCATATTTTATGATTTCGGTCTTTTCCTTTTGGGTCCGTTTTCGATAATTATCGAAATCTGCTTGCATGCGTAGCAAATGATCATAATGTTCATCTGCTTTAGCTCTAGCCTGGATAAGCTCCGTTTCTAAGGTTAGAATTTTCTCCGGAGGGCTCATATCCTTGCTATCCAGACTATCTTCGTCGTGTATGGATTTCTCAGATTCATGTTCTTGCTTATCTCCCAAATTATCTTCGTCGCTACTTAGCTCTCGGCCTCTGAGAGTATCTTCTCTCATTCGCGCCATGCATGATCACCTCTCATAACTTAGTCCCAAAATTTATATAAGAATGAACCTAAAAGGCTCAATCACCCGCATATTTGATGTTTTTCGTCACCGCCTGCGTTTCGTCAGGACATCCGTCAAACTACGCGTCATAAAATCAACAATTGCAATGACCTTAGCATAATCCATACGTGTTGGACCGAGCACCCCCACCGCACCGATGGTTAGACCATTGACTCTATAAGTAGCAGAAATGACACTACAATCCTTAAATTCCTTCAAGCTATTTTCTCCACCGATCGTGACATTTAGTCCCTCTTGGTCAGGATGTAATAGTTTTTTAAGCGGCTCATTTTCTTCGAAGAGTTTAAATAACGTTTTAACCTTCCCTAAATCCTTAAATTCAGGTTGATTTAACATATTGAGGGTCCCCCCAAGACAGATCCGTTCCTCTCCTTCGCTATCGTCCAGAATGGCTCTAAGCATATCAAGAGTATTATCAATCAAAAGCCTCTGCCTTGACAATTCGCTATAGATTTCATGCAGCATGCTGCGTTTAACTTGATTTAAAGAGTACCCACGCATTTTTTGATTAAAAACTTCAGCCACTTGTTGAAGCTCTTCCGCTGTTTGATTCTCCCCGACCTCAATAATATGATTTTCAACAGCACCATTTTCTTTCACGATGACCATAATAACCTGCCCCGGTTGATACGGTAGAAAATGCAATTTCCCAAACGTACTTTTAGCCTTATGAGGACCAAGGACAAGACTCGTCAAATTCGTAAGCTCAGACAACAATTTACTGGTATGGGTAATAACTTCTTGAATCTCATGGATTCTTCTCGTACTTTCTCGCTCAATAAATTCTTTTTCTTCATCATTAAGGACCTTAGGATCCATCAGACAATCTACAAAATACCGGTACCCCGCATCGGATGGAATCCGTCCAGCGGAAGTATAAGGTTGTTCGATAAACCCTAAATCTTCTAAATCCGCCATCTCATTGCGTATCGTCGCAGAGGATACGCCAAGATCAAATTTACGCGCAATCGTACGAGAACCAATCGGTTCAGCGGTAGCAATATAATCCTGAACAATCGCCCGTAGTATTTTGCGTTTTCGTTCATCCATTTGCATAATGCTTTCCGCCTTTCCAAAACTGACTACTAGGGACTCACCCGAACATTATACGCCTCAAGTTCATCGTCCGGGTTCGTTGTTAGCACTCTCTCTTGATGAGTGCTAACAGTTGATGTCTTCACATTACCACTTCATTTTAGCTTTGTCAAGAATCATTTTAACAAAATACCTAGAGAGTTTTAGATAGCATAATACAAAGCTTTTACCAAGCCTTCGAATGCAGTCAAAAGTCGATCAAAGCCACCGTGCAAGCCAAGAAACCGTCCTGTAACTTGCGATCCGTTCCCCAATTCAAGCCCAGAACGCAGTATCACACGAGCCCCACGTCTTTACGTAGGGCTTGCTAACCAACCCTTTTTTCTCTTAGGCAACCAGAATATTACGATTTTCCGCCTTAATATCCAACTCAGACTTTGGGCAATCCGACAAGGGTGGATTGGCGCTATAGCCCTCACGCTTGTCTGGGGCTCGGCATATCCTATAGCGGGATCTGAAAAGACATTCCATAAAGGGATTGGCAGCCGGTATGAGGATGGAAATTTCCAACAGGACGCCTGAACAAATCCCGTCCGAGGTTAACTTTATCAAGGAACAAAGCAGCAAAATGCTGCTTGGCAACGCCGTTGGGATCGGACGGCGTTTGACGGAAACCAAAGAGCTGGTACCCCATGGGGAGTGGCTCAAATGTCTGACTAAATCAGTGAGTTACTCCCCCCGTCGGGGAAGAGAGG
>NZ_JUEE01000117.1:0-11421 GCF_000802135.1 Desulfosporosinus sp. BICA1-9 | reverse complement strand
CCTGAATGAAGAGGAATACTGCAAATACCTCCTCATCCGCAGCTCGGAGAAATCCCCTTCCGGTTACACCATCAGCATTAAAGAGAATGTAATCAATAAGGAATTGGAAACAGCAGGCTGGTTGGTCATCATAACGAATGATGTGGCTGATGCCAAAGAATCAATCAGAATTTACCGGGAAAAGGATGTTGTTGAAAAGGGCTTCCTCCGTTTAAAAAACAGTCTAGACCTTGGGAGATTAAGAGTGCATAGAGAAGACATCATGCAGAACAAGCTATTTGTCGGTTTCATCTCATTAATACTTGCAGCACATATCCATAAGGTCATGCTGGAAAAAGAACTATACAAAAGGATGACTATGAAGAAGTTGCTGATTTCTCTGTCGAAACTTCGCTTACAAATAATAAATGGGACTCGAATTCTATTTCCACTAACCAAAGATCAAAAGGCGATCTATAAGGCGTTTAATGTGGATGAGTCTGTGTAGGTATAATTTTTCAAGGGATTTTAGGATTAAAGATAGCATTGGCTGTTCTTTCACTTCTTTTTCCGTCTCTGCTAAATGGTTTTTAATACTAAGATAATTATCCCAGTTTCTCTGTTTGATAATGGCTTTACAACCATCATCCCAGCCAGGCCCAACCAGACCTCGGGGTATTCCAACCACGGTTTTCTCTCTAAAATCTCGAGCTCACTTAATAACTCAACTTTCGTAGTAGACAAAAGTTAGTGGTTATGCTGCTGAAGTAGCCCACTGATTTTTCATGGACAAGGGTAATAAATCAATAAATACTCGAATAAGTCAATCTAATATTTCATCCGTAGGTAAGAAAACCTGACGAACTGCTTGAGTAAGTAGTCCAAGAATCATTCATAAACCTATAAAAATTCTTATGAGTAAAGACTAATGTGATTAGAAATTGAATGAGGTTAGCGAGAGATAACCCCTTTTCCTTTTGGATATTGGCCTGATTTAGGAATGTCATTAAATCAAATCTCTTAGAAAAATGTTGTACTCTAGAATTAACCTGGATTTTGGAGAATAGCTCTGCTAAAATAGGAGGTAAGCGGAACACCTAGCCTTTCTGTAAGTGGTTGCTTAGTAACTCCATTTTACAAGAAAGCAGGGTTCCATTTGCTTTTTATTAAGTTTTAATTTGAGATAGTATAAATCAATGGATGTCAACGAGAAAGTTGAGTCATTAATTAATACTTCAGCTTCAAAATACACCTCTATATTTTTCGTTAGCCTGTGTCAAGTCTTACATAAAAAAATGACTTTCCCATGAAATCTTTTTGTGCCACAGGAGAGTCAGATAGAACGAATATCTTGTCTGGAAAGCTTCATCCATTCAATCGCAGAATATCTATAGCGGATAAAAGGGAAGCTGGAATCAGAATGGTTTTCTATTGTCTTGTAAACTCGATGCTCTCCTAAACCATTCTCTAAATGGAAGTTTAGCGAGCCGGAAAAAGCAGAATTTATTGAACTAATACGTCTGATATTTCCGGTCATGTCGCAAACCATTTTGTTCTACTAAGTACCACGCCCCCAGATGAAGAGCCGCACGGATGCGGCGGTCTTATACACTTTTCCATCATTGCTCAATACTCATCTATTCTATGTTACGAGAACTATGAGTTATATGTAGTTTTTTTTCACCAAAATATTATCCTGGTTAAAATTTGTCTTTGAGAGCAACCTCTAGCCGTTGTTTCCACATAGTGATTTCTTGTTCGTCCAATTCAATTACATCCTGTGAACTGTCCAGAATTCTACTGGAGTATAACTTTCTATCAGAAGGAGTAGTTTCGATTGGTCCCCAATAGGGAGCGGGGGCAATTCCGTTCGGTACCATCGGATTCTCCAACATTGAATCAATATTACCGTCGATTAATTGTTCTTCGGAAACTACCCAGGAATGATCCCATTCAAACCTGTTATCCTGGTTATTATGATCGATGTAAGTTGCTTTACCAATATGAACTTCCGCTGGTTTACCAAGAAAATTGAGGCCATGCCTAAGCAATACTGCAAAATAAATGCACATTTCGGAACGCCCACACCAGTTTTCATCAACTAACTTTGCACAGATATCTAAGAGGAAATTCCTAACCTCTAGTACTGGGTTATCACCTATTGACTGTAGTAACCTTGACGGCAAAGGTCGAGTTCCGTCTCTTCTTTGTTCCTCAATAAGGGATAAGATTTTATCCACATCTTTTTTAGGGATAGAAGATATACTCTGCATCCTGACTGAAGTCCCGAACGAACCAAAATTTGCTCTTTCGTACTTAATCTGGGTTCCTTGGTTTGGCCAGTGACAACGTTTAAACTTCTTTTCACTGCCGCACCAGCATGGATCATTTCTTCCCGTCTTTAAATCCATCTATATCTCTCCTAATTCCACTCTTTCAAACCGTGCAACACAATGTTGCGCCAATGAATGGTATTTCGTAGAACGTCCTGAAGGTTTGCGACTCGGGTTACTACCTTCATATTCTCCCCGATGTTGCAAACCCTCTGTTTAGACGCTAGTGCGGCAAAGACTATCTTTCATATATATTAAATACTCATTTTGGTATCTCTAGATATTAGATTTTCGAGATCGATTTTAATGATAATGGGGTCATCTTCTCTTACAATACTAATGATTGCGATATCCCATAAATCCATAATACCTAAAACTTCTTGGAGTCTTTTCACTCGTCCAGCGAATACCCAAAATCCATTTGTTTTTAGGTTTTCAATTGATTTTTTCATATTAAACTCTGCATGAATTATCTCTGCAGGTTCCAGAACGTCTAAAATATTACCGTATAAATCTAACAGTTGGTAAAGTTCTCCTATAAGGTTAACTTCGCCCTGAGTATTTAGTTCTGGTTTCAGAAGCTGATACAAGTGGGCCCCTCTGAAATAAGACATCAGTTCTTGTCCAGAATCCAATTTTACTAAAAATATTTGTGAGTCATCATGTTCCTCATCGTTAATAATTGCCATTCGCAATGTCTCATGAACCCAAGTTTCATGACTACTTTTCATATATTTGAGCCGTTCAACAGTGTATGTGTTTGCCTGATCATCTATCAACTTGTGATGATTTTTACATAAAAGTATTAAATTCTCATACTCATCATGATTTACCACTCCAACATAATTTCCCCTTGGTCCATTTCGACTCTTACTGACTATATGACATTCGTCACCGACAACTGCCGTTTGTTCTTTAATGCTTCCATCCATAACTAACTCTGTTTTACAGAAAGCACATCTATTCCCTGATTTTGCCCAGAGTATCTTTCTGGTCTTCTGTAAAATAGTCATAATAACTTTTCTCCTATCAGATGTTTTCCATGCTTTTTAAATGCCCAGCACTTGGGTCTAACGTCCCGAGTATTGCCGACGCGCCCCAACCACATTCATCTTTAAAAAGTGTCGGCAATACTCTGTAAATGATGTTGGTCACCCCCAGATTCAGGAGTCGCCATGGACGGCGACTCCTCAAATCCCGCAAAGCCAATCTTATGCTAAATATATTAATAATAGTGATCCATTTCCGATCGATACTCCGCTTCCATTTCAGCCTTCCATTCATTATGTACAGACATCATCGTATTTACAGCACTTAAAAAATATGCCAAATTGCCAAAGAACTTATTAACATTTTCGAAATCAAATTTCTTCTTATTCTTGAAATGAAAGTCAAGATGCTTATTTGTAGGATATCTAAATTTATCTGAACTTCCATCAACATTGTGAAGTTGAATAATATACTTTTCGACATTAAGCATAGTAGTATCCCCTTCTGGAGCATCTGCATGTTCTTCAATTTCATCTTTAATCAAATTCCATAAACCGAGGAGGCTATGCTTTTTATTGCTAATTTGTTTAAGTGCTTCTTGAGAAGTAAAAGAACACTCTTCAAATAATATTTCTTTTAAAGATAATTCTATGGCGTTTCTATATAAATAACACATTGGGATAAACAAAACATCTTTTAAACAAGTATTTTCACAAATTTGTTTATGAAAATACTCCGCAGATTCAGAATATGCTTTAACATAAGGATAAAATTTCTCTAAACTATAACTATAGCCTACTACACTCTGACCATAATAACTTCCACCTTCTTCAAGAAGAATTGGTTTATAGTCCTTATAATCAGTACATGAACCAAATTCTTCTTTATAAAGCGATTCTAATAATTCAAATGCAACTTCCATTTTATTTGCAAAAGCTAATAAATTAATATGCGTCTGTTTATCAAATACAGATGTTATTGAATACTTTTTAGTCGAATCAAAAATACTGTCTCTTTTTTCAATAAATATCCCAAACGGGTATCTGAAAGAATCTGATGCTTTATCTATTTGATTAATATTATCAAAGTATGATATTAGCCAATCATATGCATCCATATCTCTATCTATTAAACTTTGAACGAAACATGTAATAGTCCTCAAAATATCTGATAAATTGTGAAATGTATCTTTGACAAATGCTTTTCTATCTACTAAATGAACTATATATTTAAAACCAATAGTTTTTAAAATCAACTCAATACTATGTCTATATAAATAAGCTACTGAAAAAAAATAAGTATCTAACTTGCTTATATCAGCCTTTTCGAAAAGGTGCTCGGTTAGTTTGTGTGCAGATTTATAAAACATTAAAGCATACTCATAAAACTCCTCATTTAGTTCACTTTTATTATGAACTTCAATAGTATTGCTACCAATAATTCGATAAAAGTCAGCATCTGCGACCGGCCATTTCGTACCCATTTAAACAAATCCTTCCCATACTCTTAGAGATAATATCGAATAAGTGTATCTTGAAAAACTCCAAAGAAATCTACTCAACACGTGCAGGACGCGCGGCGTTTCCTGCTACAATTCCATTAAACGTTGGATTACCGACAGGTGTCGCAGAGACTTCCAAATCCTTAGAGTGTATACGACATATGTCGGGAATACTCCCTTATCCGTGAATCTGATTTGAAACATCAACTAGTAAGGTAATTTACGAATTACTGGCAACGGTATAAATATTAATTCAACAAAATAACAAGTATTCCTTCATTTAGGACAAACAAAAGTGATCCGTATATTCTTATCACTTGAAATATGAAAGGTGATAAATGTAAAATAGCCTTCGCTAAAGACCATCCTACGAATACGTGGTGCCTCTGCTAACGACGTGTCATTTTACGAACTATACATTCCCGATCATCCCGACTACCTGATTAGCTATTTCTTCTGGAGACATCTAGCAACTACGACACGCATAATGTTTGACGAGCTGAGCTTATCTTTTGAGTGTAAAATATCTTAAACTTTACCTATAAACAGCCGGTCGGGTTTATGGATAATCCTGCTAATAAAAATCAACTATAATTTTAGGAAAATATTATAAAAAATTAGTTCAAAATTACTAGCACTCTGGGGTAAGACTTGACATGGGACCCTGCATCGGATGCTTGAATGGGTCGAGGGCTGTGGCTCATAGGATGTATTCCTTTTGGGTAAGCCCCATCCCCTGATTTAGGGTAGCATCCTCGCCCCCATGTCAAGTCTTGCTTTGGGGTCGAATTTGATACTGAAAATGGGTACAACAAATCAACCAGACCGAAAGGTATCTTCTGGCCGGTTTCGACTATTTGCCGGAACTTATAAAAGTGATTATGCTGCCACGTATGACTCTTTCACTCTGGCATAGTAAATGCGCAGAAATTTATTTAATGCTGCGATTTTGGCAACCTTTTTATGCTTCCCTTCAGTTTCTTTCTTGAGCATATACTGGTAAACTGCGCCATCTTCAGACGGCTTATGAATCTTTATGCACGTCATAATTTCATATCCTGTTTTACGTAAGGACGCCGAGCCACGTTTGGATATGCTTCGCTTTGTAGCTGTGAAGTTGCCTGATTGAAACGGTGGTGCATCAAGGCCGGCAAACGCAATCAAGGCTCCAGCACTATGAAAGCGTCGTACATCTCCTATCTCTGCGATAAGCCTTGGGCCAAGTATCTCACCTACTCCGGGCATAGCCATGACGACATCATATTCCATTAAGGACTTTGCCAACGCTCTCATCCGTGCTAGAATACTGGCAAGGGTCGTGTCTATCATGTGCAGGACCTTAACAGCTTCCTCTACGAGCATTTTGGTCGATGGTGTATTGGAAGACAGAGTAGGGATGCCATCCAGTGCAAGGGCGTAGATTTTCTTCGCTTTCTCAGTGCTGGCTCGGTATCCTTTACTTTTAACCCAAGTGTTATAGTTGTTGATGAATTCAGACTGTGATTTACAGGTGATGTTGTCGAAGTGCCAGTATTCCTTTACAAAGTCACATAATTTATCTTGATCTGGCATATCAGATCGATTTCGAAGTAGAGTTTTAATCCCCGGCATTGTTCGATCCAGGAGATTTGTCAGCGTTTGTTTGGTATGGATACGCATAGACATATAGCTTAAGTATTGTCGATTGAGCGTTTTTAGCTCATCATACACATCCGCCGTTGGCGAGTAGTCTACGAGATGATACCAGTGATCGAAACCAAAATTCGCTATCTTAATAGCATCAAGCTTGTCCGTCTTGCCTTTACGGATGGCAACATTAATATACTTGCTCATTACCAGCGGATTAATAACAGCGACAAATATACCACGATCTTTGAGATATGTTAGTACCGGATAGTGGTAGGCTCCGGTCGACTCCATAACTACACGGGTTTCCTCCGTAAGTTTATTGATCCGATCTACCAGGTGTTTCAAGTCACTTTCCGTGTGTTTTACTTCAAAGGGCTTATGAATTTTCTCGCCATATGGCTTCATAAAACAGACTGTACTTTTCCCTTTTGAGACGTCAATCCCCACGCTAATCATACTACTCCTCCAAATATGTTTGTTGGCATCCATCCTCGCTTATTACCCATTCATATTGGTTAGTTACACGAAAGCCTCAACGGTTTCAACCTGCTGAACCGAATGCACATAACAAGGGGATGGCTGGCTGATTATCCTACGGATGCGAAATCCAATGCGAAGTACGCCAGGCCATTTCCCCCTATTATAAGTAAATAAGCACAAGCATCCAATCCGTTCATCGGATCGTTTACTCGTACTTATATAGTACCAATACGAGGTTCAAGCTCTAGTGTATCACTGAGGTTGAAGCGAATTATAGGAAAAGATTCATAATTCCATCATTATTTAATTTCTGATTCTTCATGCTTAAAAATTCCCCTAACATCTGTGTTAAAGACAATCTAACTATTTTGTAATGTCTCACAGAATTTCTTAAAGCTTTTTTAAAATCCCAAATGCATCACAGTCCGATATTCTGAAATGCTAGACGCAATTCTTGAACATCATTGTATCTATTATCTAAGTTCTTATCTAACCCCTTCAATACAAACTTTTTAAGTTGATCGGTTTCAAACTGTTCTATTTTTGTCCTGCCTGTTATGACGAAGTAGATGAGCCGGGTTAAAGCGTATGTTTCATGCTTCATTCTATAATTATTAAATCCAAAAATCTCTAAGTCAGGATCATTCAAGGAGCCTTTAAACTCCGTCAGCTTACCCATCAGCAGTAAGATTAAAAATAGGGTTTATTTCATGGATCATTCAAGGAGCCTTTAAACTCCGTCAGCTTACTTGTCAAATTACTTTCTTCAAGCTTAACCAGCCCGAAGTCAGAAACCTTGACAACAATGACATCTTCGTATTTTTTCAAAAGCACATTCTTCAAACTGATATCTCGATGTAACAGCCCCTTATTATGAATATACTCAAACGCCTTAAGTATTTGATTAACCAACGCTTTTCTATTTGCTGGTGTCAGCTTGCAATTATTAGCCATTACATGGTCGTATAGGGTATCGTCCATAAATTCAATAACATACTGGCGGTGTTTATCATCAAACGAAAGGACATCTACAATATAAGGAGAGTTAAGCTTTTTCATTTCTTCAAATTCTCGCAGAAACCGCTCATATTCTTTAGGTGTCAAATCGTCTTTAGCCCGCTTAATCACAAAGTGCCGATTATAGAACTCATCTTTATATTTGAACACTTTTGCATATGAGCCTTCACCGATGAACTTTAAGGCGAAAGTTGAAGTAACATCCTTTCGAACAATCTTAATTGGATTTCCTATTGTAAATATTGGCTCTATGAGAATTAATATTACTTTCTCTGTACCTTTAGGGATAGGACTTCCACCGGATTTTAGTAAAAAGTATTGCAATGTTCCAACACCTTTTTATAGTTTGGATGCACTTCAAATTGAAGCTCAGTGCTTTTAAGATTAATTTGGATTTCATCAATTTGATCAATCCAGTTGATAAGCAGTCTGCTCTCATTAGCGGTGTAATGCCCGATAAATTCTGAGTCTGCCCCATAATCATATTGAGGCAATCTTTCGTTAAGGTATTTTAAGAGCCCGTTTACCTCAAAATGTATTTTAGAAAAGATCTTCTTTAATCGAAGATTGGGGACTTGCCCATAGAGCTCTATCATACGATTGGCGTTTTCTTCTCCGTATTCTTCAAGCTTGTTTTGCAAGTAATTATCGATATTCACTGCTTCCCTCCTTATTGGGTCAGTTCATCTATTCTACCCGTCTTCCGAGATATTTTTCTTGTATTTTCCTTTTCTGGTTTTTGATTGCGTCAGAACACATCATACTTATGCTCAAATCATGCTGAATTAGATGTCAATGAAGAACCAGCTTTTCGTTGTGCTTATACTAAATATAAAAAGGACGTAAAAGTCTTGACCTCGTTGGGTGACCTAATTTTTTCAATGCTTTTGCCTCTATCTGACGAATCCGTTCTCTTGTCACACCCATAATTTGTCCTACTTGTTCTAATGTCATATTATCATCTGATGTAAATCCATAGCGTAGTTCCAACACTTTTCGCTCCCTAGGGGTTATTGTATCCAAGACATCATTTGCGATATTTACAAATAGCTTTCGGTCAACCTGAATAGCCGATTCGTCAATTTGAAGGTTGTCGTCTGAAAAGATGCACCCATTATCATCGTCCAACTCTTCTTCAATACTTAGCATTGGTTGCAAATATCGAATATACTGAGCCGCCGTATGCTCTTCTACATCCAGTGCTGTCGCAATTTCATGGACTAAGTTATCGTTATTCTCATTTCGTTCATATGGCTCAAAGATATATTTATCAATAATATCAGTAGCACTATAAAGCTTTTCTTTCATATGGGCAGGAAAATAAAGGTTTGTATTAGGCACCGCAGCTTCTCGCGAAATAACTTGTCTAATCCACCATGGCGCATAAGTAGAAAACTTGTTATGGGCTGATGGTTCATACTTATCAACTGCTAAAATTAGTCCAATATTTCCAAGCTGTATGGTGTCAGCTAATGGCAGCTTGTACTTATTTGATCCCCAAATCGCGATCTTAATTACGACCTTTAAGTACATTAAAATTATGCGTTCTTTTGCATAAGCGTTCCCATGTTGTGCTGGTATAATCAAATTATCAGCTTCCCTATACTGAGGTGGAGGAATCATCCTGATGGCATCAATATATGTTGCTAATCCGGGGTCAAATGTACATGCATTTTGAAATATCTGTTCATAATCCAGCTTACTGCGATCTGTGACAATTAGTTCATCATCTGAATCTTGATCAATGTAATGATTATCGTTCTCACGAACGATGCAGCCACAGGAAATCAGATGCTCAGAAACTTTTGTCATTTTAGCCATTGACAACATAAAGCTATCCGTCACTTCAAGAATATCATCATAGGTGATGTATCCTTTTGTAGCAGATAATTTCAGCAGAGTATCTATTGATTTTTGCACAGCTGTATGTGAATCCATAGCATAAATCGATCCTAACTTCTAGCTTTCATACATAAATCAACTAATTCGCTCGCAGGTATATTTGAATTGTATCGTTCCTCAAACTCTTCCATAAAATCGACAAGCTTAGCGGGATAGTCATCGCTATTTTTAGCCCCCTCAATGAGCTTTTCATATAGAACATCCACACCGCCTAAAGCATATTGATTGTACCATGCCTCATCATTTGCAGCTTCTGGTTTTCCGTAATATCTAAACGCTTTATCCATGCGCTTATCTAAATCCGGCTCCCTTTTAGTGTCAAGAAGCATGATTAGTCGATAATTATACCACATTACTTTTTCTTCACGAATCAAATCGCTATGGAATATTTTAGTAGTTTTATCACTTGATTTATCAATAGGTGTGTTTCGATTATAAAGGAAACCAATAATTGGCGCTATAATATAAACATCGCGATTAGTAGCAAATAACTTAGTTTTTGCTGAACCAAACTGTGCGGTCAAAGCGATGACCTTTTCTGCATGACTGGCGTGAAACGAATACTCTTTATCAAACATCTATCCATCCTCGCTTTCATTGAATAGTCGATAGAAATTCATTTTCTTTTAAGAAAGTATAGCGGCTGCCAACCTTTTGTCCTAGATACTCGTCAGCTAATTCACCATCAGTGTCTTTAATGAAAATAATCACCTGCTCAGCTATGCTCGGAAGAGTCTCGCTTACCGCCTTAATTCTACGCTTATCAAAAGCAGAGAGAGGAGCATCCATTACCAAGGGATATGGTTCAGAGGCAACAAGCTCTGTTTCCTCTCCACTCGCTCTAGCTAACTTTATGATACCTGTTATAAACGCAAAAATTACAGAAATACTTTGAGCAGTGGAGGTCTCAGCTCGCGCATTTTCTCCTGAATAATTATCTACTGTTACTTGAATGTTATATCGTTCATCGATAGCAAGCGAGATGCTTCCATTATAGATATCTTTGAAAATATCATTAATTGCGGATTCCAAATCATTTCTCGTTGTGGTTTCCTTACCTACATACTCGGCTGATACTTCATTATACATGTATTGTGCATAAGCCTTATATATCTCTATCTTACGGTTGTTTTCATCACGAAGGGTAAGCTCAAAACGCTCTGTCTCCTTTCGTTGCCGTGAAGTTTCAATACTACCTTTGTCCACTAGCAGTTCTTCAGATTCGTTTTTCCAGTTTCTTAAATGCTGCTCTAATCGGCCAAGTTCTTGCTGAAATTGAGCCGTATTCTCCATATTAGATAATATTTTTTCTATGGCATGAATTTCTCCCTCATATTCATCGATCTCAACATCACTAGAACGTATCGAGCTATATTCTCTTACTAATGATTCATATAAATCTGAAGAAATTCTTGCTCTCTGCTCGGTATCGTTAATAAAGCCAGCAACGAGCGTACCTATGAATTCAGGTGGTATAAGAGAGAATAGTTTAACCAGGTTTTTGTATGCTTCATTTGCAATTTTAACCTCAGTTCCACAAATACACTTTTGGTGTTCTAAAATAAAGTTAATGGTATCAGCATTAATTTC
>NZ_JUEE01000116.1:0-38168 GCF_000802135.1 Desulfosporosinus sp. BICA1-9 | reverse complement strand
CTTTTCTTTCATAGCGCGCCAGACTTTTTCATAAGTGAGTGGCAAACTATTGATTCTCACACCCATGGCATCAAAGATGGCGTTCGAGAAACAACCCATGGTCGGATTGGTTGCTCCTTCACCGACTTCCTTTACCCCCCATGGTCCAGCCGGCTCATAGCTGTCGACTAATTCGGAATGAATCTGAGGCATGTCGAGGGCGGTAGGTAATCTATATTCGCCGAGATTGGGGTTAAGAATTCGTCCCTGATCATCAAACAAAACCTGTTCCCAGATCGACTCTCCCATGCCCATATACAGGGCTCCGTGTACTTGCCCGTGCAGAAGCATAGGGTTGATCACCTTTCCACAATCATGGACATCCCACACTTCTCGAACATCGATTTCACCCGTTTCCTCGTCGATTTGAACCTCGCTAATCTGAGCACAATAGCTATAAGCTGGCGAGGTACCCACTGCGGCTCCTTTGAATGTCCCCCCTAAGCGGGGAACAGAGTAGACTCCACGGCCTAAGAGAAGACCCCGTAGGACAAAGAAACGACGGGCCACTTCCTCAAAGGTTAGCGTGTTAGCCTTAGGACGAGATATTGAGAAAATAATCCCTTCCCGGCACTCTAGGTCTTCAGGCGGTAAGTTCATCAACGTGGAGGCCATGTCCAGTACCTGTTTTTTGATTTCCTCGCCTGCCCTCTTAACGGCCGTACCCGACATTAAGGTCTGACGGCTGGCATAGGCGCCAAAATCATGGGGCGTTGTTTCAGTATCAGCCGCAATGATCTTCATGTTTTCATAGCGGTATCCCATAGCCTCTGCCGCCATCTGACAAAGGACAGTATCTGACCCTTGGCCAATATCTGTCGCGCCGGTATAGAGTGTCGCCGCACTACCGTCCTCATTGACCTTGATCATGGCAGAGGCTTGAGGTAGGTCGGTCCGGTAAATGGGATAACCTGCACCCGAGACAAAACTTCCCGTGGCAATCCCAATACCCCTTCCCTGAGGTAAATTCCCTTTTTTCTCACGCCATCCTGAGATTTCACCCGCTTTTTCCAGACACGCTTTTAACTCACAAGAATTAATGATGAACTCATTCGCGGTCACCGTGTTGGGCCGGCGGGCGTTACGAAGTCGAATATCCAAAGGATCTATGCCTATCGCCTTGGCAATGTTATCTAAATGACTTTCAAAGGCATACTTGGGTTGGGGGGCTCCATGACCCCGTTGGGCCCCGCAGGCTGGCAGGTTCGTATAAACCCTATGCAAATCCCATTTGTAATTCTCAAATTCATACGTAAGGGTCAGCAGGGCACCGGCATAGTACGCACTGGCGATCCCCAAGCTGGTGTAAGCCCCGCCGTCCATCACGAAGTTGGCATATACCCCGAGCAGTTTACCGTCTTTATCAACCCCAGAGGTCATTTCCATGTACTCCCTATGCCGGCCACGATTATGGGCAAACATTTCATGCCGGTCATAGAAGGTTTTGACCGGACGACCGGTTAGTTTGGAGAGCACAGCCCCGGCAAACTCCAGGCCCGTCGGTTCTAGTTTCCCACCGAAGCCTCCCCCAACGTAGGTCTTTATAATCCGGACATCCCCCATTTTTAGCCCGAACTCCCGGGCAATGTAGTGTTGGAAATAATGGGGCGACTGAGTACTGGAGTAAATCGTCAGCTTGTTATCTTTCCAAATGGAAACGGCCGAATG
Source organism: Desulfosporosinus sp. BICA1-9 (assembly GCF_000802135.1). Lineage (NCBI taxonomy): Bacteria > Bacillati > Bacillota > Clostridia > Eubacteriales > Desulfitobacteriaceae > Desulfosporosinus > Desulfosporosinus sp. BICA1-9. The sequence goes on along the minus strand of NZ_JUEE01000116.1, from coordinate 36,461 downwards.
CGGTTCAATGGGCGACTGGTAGGTGCGCTGTCCCACAAAGTAATCGGTTCGGACATAGTACGCCTCAGCAAACGCTTTATCTACGTCACCGAAATTTTGATGAATTTCAGTATTGATATTGCGGGGATACTCTTCGTGGACCTGCGGAGCTCCTTCGTCCATCGCATGCAGTGGATCAAGCACGGCGGGTAAGACCTCGTACTCTACTTTAATTAATTTCAAGGCCTTATAGCAGGTTTCCTCATCAATGCATGCGACAGCTGCCACTTTGTCACCGACAAAACGAACCTTGTCACTGCAAAAGATGTTTTCATCCCAACGAGCTGGACTAATCCCATATTTAAGGGTGGGTACGTCCTTATGCGTAATAACGGCTTTTACACCCGGCAATTTTTCAGCCTCCGCCGTATCAATACTTAAGATCTTGGCATGAGCATAAGGACTGCCTAATAGTTTCCCAAACAGCATATTCGGGAATTTTAAGTCACCTGTATATTTTGCGGCTCCAGTGACTTTTTCCCGACCATCGATTTTAGGCACGCTTTTGCCGATGACTGCATAATCATCAATCATGGCTTATCACCTCATTTTCATTCGATTCTTCTGAGGCTTTGAGAACCGCCTTCACAATGTTCACAAAGCCAGTACATCGGCAAAGGTTACCAGCAATCGCTTCACGGACTTCATGCTCATTGGGATGGGGATTTCTAGTTAACAAAGCCTTGGCCGAAAGCACCATTCCTGGGGTACAATATCCACATTGAATTGCTCCATTATTAATAAACGATTCCTGAACTTTATCTAACTCAGAACTCTCAGAGATTCCTTCAATCGTTGTAATGGTTCGTCCGTCTGCCTCGATGGCCAAGATCATGCATGAATTAACGGGTTTGCTATCGAGGAGAACCGTGCATGAACCACAATTGCCAAGTTCACAGCCTTTTTTGGTCCCAGTAAGATCGAGTTCATCTCGCAAGACATTAACCAGCATTGTGTTCGCTTTAACGACCCGTGTATAATCATCCCCGTTGACATTTAGGGTGATCATATAATGTTTTATACCCTCTTTATCCGTAATAACCTGTGACATTCTTTCCCCTCCTTCCTTATACATGCCCCTCGTTGATGGCCTTACGCAACGCTCGCCTGGTAAAAACGCGGACTAGGTCACGACGATATTCCGCCGAACCCCGAAGATCAGAAATGGGTTTGCTTTCACTTGCCGCAATCACCCCTGCTTCGGCTAGTAGCTCATCACAAATGGTTTTTCCGCGCAGAAAGTTCTCCGTTTCTCGGGCACGCATGGGGATGGGTGCAGCAGCTCCAATAGCGATACGCACGTCTTGAAGCGTTTCTCCCGTTACGGTGACGGCAACGGCTAGGCCAACGACGGCTAAAGCCCCCGATCGACGCAACCCGAATTTAAGATACGTACTACCCGTGGTGGGTTGATCAGGAATCACGATTTCTGTTAAAATCTCATCCGGGGCGATCAACGTCTTAACCGGACCTAGGAAGAACTCTTCCAAGAGCATGGTTCGTTCGCCGTTGCTTCCGACGAGCTTAATGGTCGCCCCCAAGGCGATTAAAATTGGAGGTAGGTCAGCCGACGGCACTGCATTACAAAGATTTCCACCGACGGTGCCGATATTGCGGATTTGGTTGGCTGCCATATGATGCGCAGCTTCTGAAATGGAAAGGTATTTTTCATTTAAAAGGCTAGAATTAACGAGGTCATTGTGAGTGGCTCTTGCCCCAATGACGACCCCTTTTCCTGCAACATACTCAATTTTTGTCAGCTCGTCTAATTTCTTTAGGGAAACTAGAATTTCAGGGCTGAGCAGTCCACTTTTCATTTTAGAAATAATGTCCGTCCCGCCGGATAAGACCTTGGCTTTGGAACCAAAACGAGCGAGCGCTTCGCAGGCCTCTGCTAGACTATCCGGCATATAATAATCAAAATCAGGTAGGTACATTCAAATCCCTCCTTAAAATTAAGAAATTAGGTTTCGTTCATAACTCAATCAAAAAAGTTAGCTTGTGATTTTGTTTCCCATAGGAAACAGTCGTTCTCTCCTTTATACTATTTTAACATGCAGGCAAAACAAATACTATATCTTATAACGAACAGTCGAATTTCCCCTGTGAATAGTTCGATTTTGCTTCCCAAAAGACGAAATCAACTATTCATACAAAAATCTGACCCAGAATATTCCAATAAGCAGCTTTTGCTTCTCAACAGATCTTGTTTCAGAAATTATATACAATAAAAGTTATTGTTTGAGCTAAAAAACAACAGAAATACCCCCGCTTGAAAAAGACGGGGGTATTTCTATTGTTTGTATGAATTCTGAAGCTCAATATCAAGCTAACCAATTATGCGGGTTATTTGTTTAGCGGATTCCATGGCAGCCACTGCAGCTTGTTGCATCCTGTCCTTCGTAAAGGAATTACTGAATCCTACAATCCATATCGCGCCTAATAATGTGCCACGGATATCAACTAACGGCACGCTAACAGCATTAACGCCATGAATATATTCTTCAAAATCAGTGGCATAGCCCTGTTTTCGTACTTGCTTAAGATCAGCCAGATAGTCTTCAATATTATTTATCGTTTTATTAGTGAACTTTGGTAGTACCTTTTCTGTGATTATCCTTCTCTGAATCGTTTCATCTAAATTTGCCAAAAAGGATTTTGCTGCTGATCCAGAAAAGAAAGGAAGTCTAGTCCCTACAGGAGCCGATATCTTTAAATCTTCCGGGCTATCAACCTTTTCAATAATTGTTATCCCGTACTCATCAAAACAGCCCAAGAAGACCGTCCCAGCGAAATCCTGGGCTAATTTCATCATAAAGGAACGTGCAATATCCTTTAAACTGACCGAAGCTAACGACTGATTACTGAGCTGAATCAAAGCAGGTCCCAGCCTGAATTTCTTAGTTGATTCATCCTGACGTAATACACCTAAATCGAGGAAAGCCTGAGTAACACCGTAAACAGTGCTTTTATTAAAATTTAATTGTCTCGAAATATCGCTAACTCCTAAAGTCCCTTGAGCTTTAGCAACTTCTTTTAAAATCGCAAACGATTTATAGACCATTGGAGCACTGTAACTGTTACTCTCTTTTGGAGACATGTTCATCACCAGTAGACCTTTCCATTAGATATACTATGACTACCATTTTTCCCCGCGTTGCCCCTCATCCGCTTCATCGAATATTTCGTCTGTGTCAGATCCATCTTCGTCCAAGGAATCCTCTTCTTGTTCTTCTGAGTCTGTCTTGTCTTCCTCATCGACTGATGCTTTGTTTATCAAGGTTACTGAAGGCGACCGACGGTTAACCTTCGAAGGTTCCCAGACTTTCAGACCCCATTCCCCTCTCCCGAGAAACGTAAACCGTGTGTCAAGATTAATCTGGGTAAGTGCAGCCGCAATCCGTATTGCCTCTTGGGAAATCCCTAAACGTTGCAGTACTACTTCAATTAAATTTTGATAATGCATGGGGTTACCTTGAGCCTTCAGTACTTCATAAGCTATATCTGCTTCGGTTGGTTTGTCTTTTTTGCTCAAAGAGTGGGTCAAAACTCCACCGCCCTTCGTCGTTTTGAATATCACTATATTCGGCCCACCCCTAAATATTTCCTGCTTATCGTTTGTTTAAACATTATTTAAACCTAATTTACATTCTTTCAGGTGCTGATACGCCTAAAATGTCCAATACATTACTAACAATTTGTTTTACCGCCCGTACTAAGCTCAAACGAGCCCGTCTTAGCCCCTCATCCTCAACAAGGACTCTCTGGCTGTTATAGAACGTATGGAAGAGACCCGCCAAGTCAAGCACATACCGTGCTAAACGATGGGGTTCCATTAAACGTGCCGCGATGATGACCTCGCTCGGTAAGTCAGCCATTTTCTTGAGAAGATCCCGCTCTTCTGTGCTGTCTAAGCGTTGTAATTCCTTTTCGGAGGCAGGGGTTGTAGTATCACCCAGTTCTTCGGCTTGCCGCAGAATACTACATAATCTGGCATGTGCATATTGCACATAGTAAACTGGGTTATCCGATGACTGCGCTCTTGCTAGATCCATATCAAAATCCACGGTAGAGTCTGGGTCTCGTAAATTAAAGAAAAAACGCGCCGCATCCTTGCCAACTTCGTCCATTAACTCCCGTAACGTAATATACTGACCAGAGCGTTTGGACATTTTCACAACTTCGCCATTTTGGATCAAGCGCACAAGTTGCATTAAGATGACTTGAAGATTATCTGCGTCATGGCCTAAGGCGGTCATCGCTCCTTTCATCCGAGCGACATGTCCATGATGATCCGCTCCCCAAATATTGATTACTCGATTAAATCCTCGCTCGAACTTATTGCGGTGGTACGCAATATCTGCAGCAAAATAGGTCGGTGCTCCATTGCTCCTAATGACCACTTCATCCTTTTCATCCCCAAATAATGTGGATTTAAGCCAGTGTGCACCTTCGCTTTCGTAAATATACCCTTTTTTCTCGAGTTCTTCCATAGTTAAACGAACGGCCCCTGAATCATGGAGGGATTGTTCGTTAAACCAAACATCATATTTGACCCCAAAATCCTCCAGCGTTTCCCGGATATTCCTCATTTTTTCATCTAGGGCATATCTCACCAAAAACTCACGTCTTAAGCCCGATTCAACAGAAAGGTACTTATCCCCTACTTTGGCAATCAGGCCTTTTACTGTATCGATCAAATCCTCACCATGATATCCGCCTTCTGGGAAAGCCGCGTCTTGACCTAGTTGTTGTAAATATCTAGACTCTAGCGATAAGGCAAAATTATGTATTTGATTTCCCGCATCGTTAATATAAAATTCGCGGGAGACTTCATACCCAGCCATTGTTAGTAATGAGGCAAGGCTGTCTCCTAGTGCTGCCCCACGGGCATTGCCCATGTGAAGCAACCCTGTAGGGTTTGCGCTCACAAATTCCACTTGTATCTTTTGGCCTTTGCCAATATCTACTTGCCCATAGTTTTTACCGGCCTTTAATACCTCATCGATAACGCCCGTAAGCCAGAGCGGATTCAAGCGCAAGTTAATAAATCCTGCTCCAGCAATTTCAGACGCTTCTATCCATGTCTCCGTTTTGTCAAGATGTTTAATGAGAGTATTAGCTATATCCCGCGGAGAACGTTTGGCTTGTTTAGCCAATACCATCGCCAGATTTGTCGCTAAATCACCGTGTTGTCTTTCTCTAGGTTCTTCTAAGACAAACGTGGGCAATTCTTCGAAGTTTAACTCCCCTGCGGCTTTCGCTGTATTAGATGCTTGTACCAGATTATCCATTATTTTTACTTTTATGTTCTCGTAGAGACTCATTCGGGGATGTCCTCCTTTATGTTTAGCAACAATTCATTATGGCTGACCAATTTATCCTCGACAAAAAGGTCATATTCTAGACTAATACGTCCCCCACGGACTGTCAAGTCATACTCTACGCAGTGCGGTAAAACGCTCAGCAGAATCTTCCCGTAACAAGTAGTATAAACACTACGATTAAGGACACCCTTTCTATACTCTTGGGATAGCTCGACCGCGCCTTTACGATTTAAGGCGACCGCCCCTTCTTTCAGGGTTAATAAGGTGGTCACTTCTTCAAGTCCCATACTATTATTTCCTGATTCTTTATATAGCACATAGAATGCACCGTTTCGCTCATAAATAATACCTTCAGCACTCAATTCTTGCTGGTCTTCGTGTCCTTCAGGGTATTTTTGCTTTCCGTGAATAAAAATGGTCGCCTTTTTGCGCATAGGTTGCTCCTTTCGGGAGGGAGGAAGTGTCTTGGCCCGTTCGCACAACGTTCCATTGCTATTCGCTTGTCGCTCAGGCTAAAACTCAAAACCTCTGGGCTTTCTGCATGTGAACCGTTGAGTTTCTTAACGCCTGATCGACTACGCTCATTGACGCAATTCCACTAATCGTGCTCTCTAAGCCAAGAAACTTTCTCTGGCTTGGGGTCGACGGGAGTTTAGAACGACGTTAAGACACTCTGGGAGCTGTTTGCGTCTTTGACGCAAATTCGCGCCATGCAAGTTAGGGACGGTTCTTGACTTGCATCTGAAGTATCTATAATTCCTTAAAGTAATCCCCAAGGATTGCTAGGCCGGCTTCGAGTTCACTCGTATTCCCTCCGAAGCCTAGGCGGAAGTGACCTTCTTCGCCGAAAAAAATTCCTGGTGCTACAAGGACCCCTAGCTTATGTAAATCCCACGCTAATTGTTCTGAGGAAATTTTCTGAGAGTAGCCTATCCAAGCGACTACCCCTGACTCTGGTTTTTGCCATCTAAGGTTAGGGTTATTTTTAATCATGTTTTCTAGTAGCGTAATATTTTTCTGGCGCAGTTGTCGATTGCGTTCCCAAATCTTAGTGCGATGCTTTAGTGCTGTTAGGGCTAAGTGTTGTCCTATCACAGGTGAGCACAGCGACGTGTAATCGCGCTTTTCAGCGCAGCGCTCAATGATCTCTGGAGGTCCTACTATCCAGCCTACTCTAAGACCCGCTAAGCCATAGGCTTTGGACATGCTTCCGATGCTGACTGCTTGAGAAGAGTATTCCCACATAGAGGGCAGAATTGTATCACTGAGTTCCCGATAGACTTCATCAGCAATGAGTAAAATTCCTCGTTCAGAACACAAATTGGCAATTCGCCTCATTTCGTCTGGAGAGAATTCAAACCCGGTCGGATTATGGGGAGTATTCAGTAACTTTCATCAGACACCCCCCTACTCTTTGAACAGGATTATGTAATATAAGGTGCCTATTCTCGCTAACCCGAACAAACTCCTTTTTTATACTAGGCAGATATTAAAACTTTCTGGAAGGTTCATGGCGGTGTTCTAATCTCGAACGCCCTTTTTCGGGTCTGGCCAGCCCTTGGTACCAACCAAATCTTCTTTACTCTGATTATTTTCTAATCTCATATTCAAGAGCGAGAGGGACACTTCCCTCTCGCTTATTCCGTGCCTAACTGTAAGTATAGTACAGATAGTACAGCATGTTTTAGTTTTTAGAGGCGCTCGTTACTTTTTACTTTTTAATTTTGCTTTTTACTTGAGATATTCCCCACGCGGTGTCTTAATGATTCTTCGGATATTCTCTTCAACACCCGTTGCAGCATTTAGGTATAAGAGATATTCCTCGCCCTGATATCGACCTCGGAACTCATAACAATAAATTTCTTGATTTCCACTCTTAACAATGACCGCCAAGCGACTCTCGACGACCTGAAAATTCGGCCGCAACTTGCGCAAGACTTGATCCATGGTAAGTTTCTTGGGGAAGGTTCGGGAATGATGGAATGCGTAATAGGGTACTGTATCTAATCCAACAAGTTTACCGTTGTCTAAAGCGATCATAAGACGCACTTTATCAGGGTAAATTCTTACCCCATTTTCTTCAACGACTGCATCAAATTGAACATAAGAACCGAAATCCTCACTTGAAGTAATCACCAGTTGCCAGCCTAAACTTTGTAAAGCAGCATTGGCCTTTTTGGCAGCCTCCTCGATACTTATAGTTCTTGGTTCAATAGAGCGTTGATCGCGAAATAGGGTTATAACACCACCTTGGCGGCTTACTTCCATATAAGCTTCATTAATCTTCCACTTATATCCGCCAAGCTCACCCTGAGTCTCTCCATCTAATTCTGGCGTTGTATTGGCATAACCAATTTTGCTTAAAAAATCTCGTACCTTAGCAAGGGCCTGATCGCGGGTTACTTCCCCTGCTGGGAGACCTAAGGGTTTTTCTACAACCCGTGTAGCGTATTCTCCAGTATACGAAAATGGCGGAAGCTTCTGCAAGCTCGCATCCAACTGGTCCAGTCCAGAACGTACTGATTTTGAAAGGGTTTCACTGCCATCCGCGGACGCTTCTGCAACTTGTGTTCCAAAACCGAGCCGTTGCTTTATGCTAGGCGCTGGATCTGTCCAAACCAGATTTTCTGTATCTATTCTAGTGATCAAATCTTGCACTTTTTGATTGACTGGCATCAGCCGCTCATGCATATCTCTTAAGGTCTTTTCTTCCTCTGTAGTCATTGTTCCTCCACCGGCAATCCTCTGGGCTAAAGTCTTGGCAAAATCACCGGATTGTGTTAAAAACTGACCTACATAACTCAGCCCAGCTTGCTCGGCAGGAATTTGAGCAAAATCTTTAAGGGCTGAATCACTTTTACTTGAGACTTGACTTAAGTAGAGGATCTTTTGAGCTGGGTTGCTGGCAACATCTCCTTTGGCCAGATCTGTCTCTAACTGGTCAAGGTGACTTGCAAAATCCGTCAATGCTCGTCGATTATTATTTTCGTCAGCAAGACGATATTTTTCTGCCTGACGGTATTCACTCACACCCCAGCCTAATGAAATTACAAAAGCTAGTGTTAAAGCACCGATCCAAACTTTCCTGTGCATGCCTGTCCCCCCCTACTTCGTAAAAATGTGATTCCCAATTTGTTTAATTTGAGGCCTTGACCAAATGAATTTGTTTTTCGTCTTGGCTGGAGCAAAAAAGAAAAGTGCTCCTCCTGAAGGATCTGATCCATTTATTGCCTCTTGGGCAGCCCGAATTGCGGATGCCGAAGGGGGTAAGTTAATTTGTCCATCATCCACGCTGGAAAAAGCTCTAGGCTGATAAACGATGTCAGCGATGGTTTTAGGGAATGCGGGATCTGCAATTCGATTGAGAATCACCGCAGCTACCGCAACCTGACCTATATAGGGTTCCCCTCTGGCCTCTGCATTGACTGTACGAGCTAAAAGGTTAGTGTCAGTGTTTTTATAACCCACAGCTTTTCCCGTAGCATTTGTGCTCTGCCCTGTAAGGCGTTTCAATTCCTTAATAGTTTGTGTTCCTGCCAACCCATCTACTCTTAATCCGTGTTCCTTTTGGAAACGTCGAACTGCCGCCTCTGTTTTGGAGCCGAACTTTCCGTCAGCTTTCCCGAGAGTATAACCCAACTGTATTAACTTCTTTTGCAGCTCAATTACTTCTGAGCCTTTGCTTCCCCTACCGAGCAACCGATCCCCTAAAGCCGCATAGGCAAACCCGGACAGAGCAATGCTGGCAATTAGTCCGATGGCGATTACTAACGCCCAAGGTCTAATGTGAACTTTCATACCCTCACCTCACTTTGTTTAATGCATCCTTAGTGTGGCAAAAGTTCTTAGAAATTATCCAACATTATCCTCGATATACAAAAATAAATAGAAACCACAGGATTTATCCTGTGGTTTCTATCGTAACGCTTTGCGTTCAATAGGGTAAGTACCCCTCTGCCTTAAAGCCTCTATAAGCGAGGTCCCCTGAAAGGTCGCAAAGCTCTTGGCTTTCCTAAAATTTCTGCCCACATAACCCCTTGGACAAGTTCTCTTTTCGTCAGTGCAAGAGAAGCGCCACATAAACCTGTGGGATTCCTGGTCCATTTCTCACTGGGAGTCTCTTCAGCACTCTTATAAGCCTCTCTTCCAAGTATTCCTACATAGTCACTGGTTCCCTCGACTCCTTGGGTTCCTTCGACTCCTTGGGTTCCCTCGATTCCCTGGGTACCTTCTGTTTCTACATAATATTCCTTGTTTTCCTCAAAACCCATAGGTTTATTCGATTCCACGGCTCCAGCTTGGTAAGGACCATTTTCCAAGGCCTGCTTGAGCTGATCCCGCCATGACCCTTGGGACGCTCCCTGAATAGCCTCTTTAATAGAACGACCATCGGGAAGTTTAAATGGATCGGGAAAACCTCCCGGAGTTTGTTGCTTACCCTTCTTCATAAGAGAGACACCCACCTGGTAAATGACCCAAATGATAATTACAACTGTGAAGACCGACATGATCTCACCTACTTCTTCATTAGGCTATCAGTGCCTGATTCCGTTTTACCAGTCTGGGCAATGTTTCCTCTCATCTGGGTGTCCGATATAATATTTTGCATGTTGAAATAATCCATGACGCCCAGTTTGCCTTCACGCAAAGCCTGTGCCATCGCTCGAGGTACTTCGGCTTCTGCTTCAACAACCTTGGCTCGCATCTCTTCAACCGATGCCTTCATTTCTTGTTCCTTCGCGACGGCCATAGCGCGGCGTTCCTCTGCCTTGGCTTGAGCAATACGCTTATCTGCTTCGGCTTGGTCCATCTGAAGCTGCGCTCCGATGTTTTTACCGACATCGACATCCGCCATATCAATCGATAAGATTTCGAACGCAGTCCCCGCATCCAATCCTTTGGCTAATACCGTTTGAGAAATCAACTCCGGCTTTTCTAAGACGGCTTTATGGGATACTGAAGACCCGATACTCGTGACAATTCCTTCTCCAACACGAGCGATAACTGTTTCTTCACCTGCACCACCGACAAGTCGGTCAATATTGGCTCGTACCGTGACCTTGGCTTTAACCCTAAGTTCAATCCCATTTTGCGCTACAGCAGAAACAACCGGAGTTTCAATGACTTTGGGGTTAACTGACATTTGGACGGCTTGAAGAACATCTCGGCCTGCTAGATCAATAGCTGCAGCCCGCTCAAACTGAAGCGGAATAGCTGCTCGTTCAGCGGCAATTAAGGCATTGACTACTCTGTCGACATTTCCGCCTGCCAGATAGTGGGCTTCAAGCTGGTCTGTTGTAATCGGTAAACCTGCTTTATGTCCTTTAATCAAAGGATTTACGATTTTTGACGGAACCACCCGACGTAAACGCATACCAATCAGGTTGAAGATCCCGACGTTAACTCCTGCTGCTAATGCCGAAATCCAGAGCCCTACAGGGATAAAAGAAAGAATCACACTTAAAAGTACAAACCCCAGAAAAAGTATTACTAACGGCACAATTAATGTTTCCATTCAATGCTCGGCGTAACCGAGCTTCACCTCCTTATAATGTTTTTGTTTTTTCTTCCCTAACAATAATCCTAGTCCCTTCAACTGCTATTATTTTAATCCCAGTTCCATGTCCAATATACCCCCCTTCAGTAACAACATCTAAAATCTCACCATCAAAATCAGCCGTACCGGCTGGGCGCAACTGGGTAATCGATATCCCAGTTCGCCCTAGATACGTTTCATATTGAACTTTAGGAGCAACATATCCTCCCTTTAAGGTTTGACGTGTACTTAAAGAGAACTTCTGCCACAGTCGTCGAGTCCGAGGTGAACGAAAACTCCAGTAGGTGATGAGTCCTAAAACAATTAACGCACCTCCCGTGTAGAGCAAGCCTTCTAGCAAGGAGTCTGTTACTAAAAAGATTCCCGTGATTAAGGCTGCCATCCCCAGAATCCCGCTGACCCCAAAACCAGGGACAACGAACATTTCCAGCGCCAACAAAAAAACTCCGAGCAAAATCAGCGAAATAATTAAACCCTGCGGCACAACGATCTCCTCCTTCTTATCTAAATTTAATGGTCTAGATTATTTAACCACCGCTTAACTATCTGTTTATATAAATTGGCTCTCGCCAATAGATTTAGAATAACCAGCGTGATAGCTACTTTTTCCCGATCGGCCTCCGCCATTTCCTCTCCTGCTAGCGTTTCGTCGACTTCCTTCTCTAGATCCTGAAGAGACTTCTGCCAGTCCATTTGGGAACGATCAAAGATTTCACTATAGTAGCGATAAAGTTTAGTAGGATTAATTCGGTCATCCGAAGTATCTAAAAGGCTTTCGTTGACATAACCCAATAAATTGGATACTTCTTCCAATGAAACGATATCCCGTAAATCATTGATTAGTAAAATATTTGCGACTTGTTCGCGATTATACTTTTTCTTCTTTGGATTAGGTAAGTATTTGCGCCTAACCCAATTCTGAACATGAGTAGGATTGATATCGTTTTGACTTACCCGTTGAGCGACTTCAACCACCTGCGCGAGCATCATAGAGTCTAACTCTAGATAAGGCAAGGCTTTATGTTTAGGTTCCAAATGATTGAGCATATCACGAATCGCTTGCATATGCTTTGAATTCATACTCTCACCCACTTATTGTTATTATGCAAAAACTACTTAAAAAATAAAAACAAATTTACCAAATCTCTATGAACTCATTATATGATATTTATGATCACATGTCAACGTCACGGTTACTTTATTGTGTTAATATATGGCCCTTACTTTATTTTTTCTATTTTTGGTTTTTGAAATTCAAAGCGGTACCTTTCAACTACTCTCTCCCTTCGAATCCCTAACCGAGCTCCGAACCCTGCTCGAACTGCTAGATGTTAGCCACTGTGTTTTCAGAAGTAATCACGCCTCTAATTACCTGCCCCTCCGGGCCACGCTTCCTGATGACCGAACTAACCTTTTACAAACCCTCGATAGTGTGATAGAGAACCAGGCGCTTGAACGACTTCGTCCAGACTATTGGAGAGGACTCTAGGAAAGTAGTCGATAAAAAAAGGAAGCAAAGATTGAGTTACCAATTCTTTGCTTCTTTCTTATTGTCTAACACTATTTGAAGAATATCCTCGACAGCACGCTCCGTGGAATGACCGATTAAAGCGACGGAAGCTTTTTGGCGCATTATTTCTAGTTCCTTAGGATTCCTTAAAAAATGGCTTAAGTACTGTCCTAATTCAAATTCGTTCTCTGCTACAAGTCCTGCGCCGATACTTTGTACAAAATGAGCATTTTCTTCTTCTTGACCTGGAATAGGCTTGTAGATAAGCAAGGGCAAATGCTTCCTTAACGCCTCGGAAACTGTTAGACCACCTGCCTTAGTAATAATCAGATGGGAAACCGACATCAATTCTTCAACATTATGAACATATTCTAACCGTACTATTGGATTACGTGCCTGAGCGATCACTGTTTCCAAAGAGCGAAATAATTTCTCATTTTTCCCACAGACAACAATTACTTGGACTGGAACTAAAGAATCCGCCAGTTTCTTACAGATTCTTTTGGCACTTTTCAAAACTCCATATGATCCTCCCATCACTAAAAAAGTAGGGAGATCGTGCTTTAATCCTAACTTAGCAAGAATGTGCCCTCGATCTAAATCCGTTTCGAAACTTAGGCTTACTGGTATTCCCGTCACACGAATACTATGTGCTTTAATTCCCCAGGACAACAAACTCTCTTTAACCTCTTCACAGGACACAATGTAGCAATCGACGCCCGGATGGACCCAATGACTATGTACTGTATAATCCGTGATTATAGTGACAATCGGAATTTGCAGTAAGTTTTCGATCCTTAGTTGGGCTAGGATTGAGGAAACCGTTGGATAAGTACAGACAATAAAATCCGGTTTGAACTGGTCAATATACTCGAGGAAATTACTTCGCCCCAACCTGCTCAGCAGACGTTGACTCATCGATTTGGGTTGGACTTGAGCTGTTTTATAATAGAGTTTTCCCCAAAGTTTGGGAACATACTTGATTATCTCACTATATACACTTTTAATGATGGTGTTAATCGGTTTATTCAAGAAATCTCCAAAATCTAAGTGGATAATTTTTGCGGAAGGATCTTTAATTAGGATACCTTCAATAACAGCTTCCGCTGCCCGCAAATGCCCATTTCCGAACGAAGCGGAGAACACGAGAACCTTCAATTGTTCCAAAAACTGGCCCTCCCTCTCTTCGGCATAACTTTCCCTGACTACCCATTGTCAATACCTGGCTTACTTAATTATCCTGTAGGCTTTAACTTCTATTATAGGGATAACCCGCTAAAAAGAAAAGCAAAGGAAAGAAGAACTTCCTACCTCCAAAATTTCTAGTCTATCTAACGTCCATAACTTGAGTACTAATAGGTAGTACAGTTTTTTTCGCTTCGACCTTTTCAGACCTGTCATTTTATTCAAACTCCTCTTTCAGAAAAATAACAAAAAGCCATGATCCACAAGTCGTCTCAGGGACAACGAGGGGTTCCATGGCTTAATCAAGGTTAGGGGCAATATTCTCCCCATAAAAAAAGTCACGGAATCTTACGACCCCGTGGCTTTGCTAATCCAATTTAAAAAAGCTTAGCTGCTTCCACGAAGGCCGCAATCTTAAAATCAACGCTGCATCTAACGCGGGTAACTCTATCGTAAAAATTCTCATTATCCAACGACCTCCTTTCGAGCTAATTAACACTTTCACAGTATAAATCTTCACAAGCTCGTTTGTCAATACTTTCCTCCACTTATAAATAATGAAATATTAGAGGGAAATCTAATTCGGCGGAAGAGAGTTAATATGGTTTTTCTGCTCTAAAAGAGTTATTATAGATCAAGTTTAAAAGAGGAGGATTAATAAAATGTCTCTTAAAACAAACGCTGCTCGTATTCTTGATCAAAGTAAGATACCTTATGAACTAATAGAGTACCTCGTTGATGAATCCGATCTCTCTGCGATTAGCGTCGCCCAGAAGGTAGGACTGCCCATCGAGCAAGTTTATAAAACCTTAGTTGCTCGAGGAGATAAAACTGGAGTGATCGTCGCCTGTATCCCAGGAGACCATGAACTCCAACTCAAAGCTCTAGCCACACTTAGCAGAAATAAGAAAGTTGAAGTTGTCTCCCTTAAAGAAGTCCAACCGCTGACTGGGTATATACGAGGTGGAGTTTCCCCCATTGGAATGAAGAAACACTATCCTGTCTTTATAGACTCTGCCATCCATAGGCATGAAAGAATCTCCCTCAGTGCCGGATTACGTGGACTCCAGCTCTTTATGAGCCCTACCGATTTAATTACAGTGACTAGGGCACAATTAGGTGAAATTTCTAATCGGGTTATCTAGATAAATTGCTAAATAAAAAAGTGATTAGTCTGAGGATGAATAAAATCCTCAAAAACTAATCACTAAGATTTTCTTTATACCGTTCCAATGAATACTCTTCGACTTATAATACTCGTCTCGCTCCAACATAAACGGATTTCCAGTAAGGTCCGATGGTATAGACTGTAACCCCTTTAGACGACGAAGCATTGATAAATTGTCCACCGCCAAGATATATTCCATCATGATCGACGACACCGTTCCCAGCAAATGAGAAAAACACTAAATCGCCTGGTTGGAGATTTTCAAAAGCGACCCAAGACCCAACCGTGTATTGATCACGCGAAATCCTCGGTAAAGTAATCCCATTCTGACTAAACACATAGGAAACAAATCCAGAGCAGTCAAAACCAGTTTGGGGGGTCGATCCTCCCCATTGATACTTTACCCCAAGATATTGTTTCGAAGTGCTAAGAATATCCGAGATTTTTTTCTGACGCTGTTTTTCTAAAAAAACTCTATTAAGCGACTTTACAGTCATGGGACCAACAAGGCCATCCACAGTCAACCCATTAGCTTTTTGAAATGTCATAACTCCCTGTTTAGTCATATTACCAAATATACCATCCGCTTTGCCGACATTAAAGCCCACGTAATTAAGTTTTGTCTGTAACTCCACAACATCCGGTCCCCTAGACCCTAACTTCAGCAAAACATCCCCAAGCGATGCTTGAGCAGAAGTAGCAACGAAAAGTGTCATAAAAGCTAAAAAAAGCACAAGAACTATTTTGTTTTTCAATCTTTCTTTCTTCCTTTCTTTTAATTGTTTTTCATTTCAAATTACTGGTAGATATAATTATTTATTAAACGACCTTATAACCACCAATTACTTCATTATCGACAAAATATGCACAAGAGTATATGCTTAATATATGTTATCTCCTCCATATATTACCATCGACAAGAGGGGTAGTACTATGTCAGAAATTTGCATCCCTCAGAACATTACTATAAATATGACTATCTCTCATACTTCTCTTACGACATCTCCATATTATGGATATGTCCCATAATATACCTGCAGGTCCTATGCTTCATCATTCTTTTAGCGGCTTGACAGCCCTGCGCTATGTACTATAATAATGATAAAACTCGGACGCTTGTTATTTAAAATAGAAATTGAGTCAGAGTCGCTTCTAACTCATTGGTTTTAAGCGCCGGATAAAGGGGAGGAATCATATTGCGCAGTGATATTGTCAAAAAGGGTTCAACGAAAGCAGCTCATCGTGCCCTATTATATGCTATGGGCTATACCCCTGAAGATCTGGACAAGCCCCTGATTGGAATTGTCAATGGTTTTAACGAAATCATCCCTGGTCATGGACATCTTAAAGATTTAGCCCAATCCGCCAAACTAGGAGTATCAGCTGGGGGCGGGACTCCCATGGAAGTTCCCGCTATTGGAATATGTGACGGTATTGCTATGGGGCATAAAGGCATGAATTTTTCTTTGCCTAGTCGCGAACTCATTGCAGATTCCATCGAAGCTGTTGCTCAAGCACACGCCTTAGATGGACTGGTCCTAATCCCCAACTGTGACAAAATTGTCCCTGGCATGCTAATGGCTGCTGCTCGTCTCAATATTCCCTGTATTGTCGTCAGTGGCGGTCCTATGCTTGCTGGACGATATCAAGGAAAAGAAATCAGTGTTAGTCAGATGTTTGAAGCGGCTGGTCTTTACGAAAGTGGCAAGATCAGTGCACAAGAACTCGACGCCATGGAACAATCGGCCTGTCCAGGCTATGGCTCCTGTGCTGGCCTATTTACCGCCAATACTATGAACTGCTTAACTGAGGTTCTCGGTCTTGCCTTACCTGGCAATGGAACCATTCCAGCAGCTAACTCTGGGGCGCGGAAAATGTTAGCTAAACGATCTGGCTCATTAATCGTCGACCTCGTGAAAAGAGATATTAAACCTCGGGACATCTTGACCCAAAAAGTCTTTGAAAACGCTATAACCCTTGATATGGGGATCGGAGGCTCCTCCAACACGGTGTTACATCTCACAGCAATTGCTCATGCTGCCGGCTTGGAACTCCCACTCAGCCTCTTTGATACCATCAGTGCTAAGACTCCCTATATCACCAAATTAAGCCCTGGCGGTACTCACCATCTTCAAGATCTTAATGAAGCCGGCGGGATTAGTGCCGTAATGAAAGAACTTGCCAAAGCAGGTATTCTGCATACTGAAGTTCTAACAGTTTCTGGTCCGCTCAGAGATCGTTTGGAAAATGCTGAGATAACTCGCCCAGATGTCATTCATTCGATTGAAAACCCTTATCGGAAGACTGGAGGCATTGCTGTTCTAACCGGAAATCTAGCACCAGACACAGCAATCGTTAAAGAAAGTGCCGTGGAAAGTGATATGCTCGTGTTTGAAGGCCCAGCCCGCGTATTTAACTCTGAAGAAGAGGTACTCGAAGCTCTCTTAAACAAACAGGTTCATGATGGGGAAGTCTTGGTCATCCGCTATGAAGGTCCTAAAGGTGGACCAGGTATGAAAGAGATGCTCAATCCAACCGCCATCATTACAGGCATGGGCTTAAAAGTTGCTTTACTCACAGATGGTCGTTTCAGCGGTGCCACTCGCGGCGCATGTATCGGTCATATCTCTCCTGAAGCTATGGAAGGTGGCCCTATCGCCCTCGTGGAACCTGGTGACCTCATCTCTATCGACATCCCCAACCGTTCTCTTCAGTTGCTTGTTTCGGACGAAGAGCTGGAAAAACGTCGCCAGGCTTGGGTAAGGCCTGAACCCAAGGTAACTTCTGGCTATCTAGCTCGGTATGCCAAATTAGTAACTTCCGCAAATAAAGGCGCTGTTTTGATTTAAAAATGCTTTACAAGTAGAGGCCGGAGATCCGGCCTCTACTTTTTTTGACCGTTCAAAGCTAAACATAGACTACTTCAGATACGAAAGCCTCCAGAGACGACGGTCTCCGGTACGATAGTCTCCGGTGGAGAGTATCGCCGAAGCCGCGATCCGTAAAGGAATACCCATCGGCGTAGGATAAAGTATCGCCCATGCCGTGATCCCCTAGCTTAGAAAAGTTTCACTTTATTTTTGAGATTTGGGTACAATAAGCGAAACTCTTTAAGGAGGATGACGGATGAACTTCCAAATGCCAAACTATAAGCACCCTGATTTTGACCAAGAACCTTTTCTATCCGCACCAGATGCTCGCATTGTTGGAGTAGAAATCGATGGGGTGGCACCAGAGCACTATCATGCCCTCTCAATATATCCGGAGTATTTCAAAATTAATGGGGAGTGGATCTTAGCTAGTGAAAGCCGAATGGATGGTGTACCAGTCCTAAGAACGGTCGGAACCATTGAGGTTGTAGAATTCAGAAATTTACAAGTTGGAGACAAAGCAATAATTGGTCGTACGGAAGACGGCAGTGAAGGAATCTATGTATATGCCAAAGGCTTTAGTTCTAACGATACCAATTCAGATTTATTTGCTTTTCGTTCCGGTCGTTCTCGAGAGACAGCTTTTTCTAAAGACTACAACGATCTCTACGAACTGCTAAACTATGAAAGGGATAACGGCTATATCGTTTGGGTACTAGGCCCAGCCGTTGTCTTTGACTACGATTCTAGACAAGCCCTCTCCACCTTAATTTCCAATGGTTATGCCCATGCCATCCTGGCAGGCAATGCTATGGCTACCCATGACCTCGAAGCCGCTTTATTTGGAACCGCTTTGGGGCAGAATACCTATAACCAACAATCTCCACCAAATGCTCATTATCACCACTTAGACCTCCTTAATAAGGCCCGAGACACAGGTTCCCTTAAGATGCTCCTAGAAAAGGAAACCATTCAGGAGGGGGTTGTTTTTTCTGCCATCAAAAATAATGTACCCTTGGTCCTGGCGGGCTCGATTCGCGACGATGGCCCCCTCCCATCTGTCATCGCCGATGTCTATCAAGCTCAAGATGAAATGCGTAAGCACACCCGAAAAGCCACGACCCTCATCTGTCTAGCCACACAGCTTCATACCATTGCCGCCGGGAATATGACCCCGGCATACACACGACAAAATGGTGAAATCCGACCCGTTTATATTTACTGTGTCGACATCGCGGAATTTGCTGTAAATAAACTTAGGGACCGGGGGTCATTAGAAGTGACAACGTTAGTAACCAATGTTCAGGATTTTTTAGTTCATTTAAAGAATAATTTAGTGCAAGTTGGGGACGGTTCTTGACTTGCATTCTTAGGAAGTGCACTTGCTCAAACTAAACTGAACATAAAAAACCACCCCCACTTATAGAATTGATAGTCTTGAAAACTAGATAAAAAAATAAAATACCCTAGCTTTAATATGAGGCTAGGGTATTTTTGTAAAGCATTTTATTTATGTAATTCAAAGGAACTCTTCAAAGACACAATCCGATTAAAAACCAACTGCTCTTGAGTTGAATTAAAAGGATCGACGTTAAAGTAACCATGTCTGAAGAATTGAAATTTGTCCTGGGGCTTTGAGCCTTTGATATTCGGTTCGACAAATCCATGAACGATCTCTAAAGAATTGGGATTAATGTGATCCATAAACGAGGTCTCATCCTGCTCGTCTTGATCCAAAATCAAAGGTTCGTATAATCGGAATTCTGCAGGGACTGCTTGAGAGGCTTCCACCCAGTGAATCGTCCCTTTGACTTTTCTTCCAGTGAAACCTGACCCGCTCTTAGTTTCAGGATCATAGGTACAGTGCAGTTCAATGACCTTCCCAACCTCATTTTTTACTACAGCATTACATTTGATGAAATAGGCGTTTTTCAGGCGAACTTCATTTCCCGGGAACAGTCTATGATACTTGGCAGGGGGATTCTCTGTAAAGTCCTCTTGCTCAATATAAACTTCTCGAGAAAAAGGAATTTGTCGGGTACCCATCTCCGGGTTTTCTGGGTTGACTTCGGCTTCTAACATCTCTACCTGACCCTCTGGATAATTCGTGATAACCACCTTAAGTGGCTCAAGCACGGCCATCGTTCTTGGTGCCTTAAGCTTTAAGTCTTCCCGGATAAAATGCTCAAGCATTTTGCTGTCCACAACGCTATCGGCTCTGGCTACCCCGATTTCCCGTGCGAAGTTGCGCATTGACTCTGCCGTATACCCTCGGCGCCGAAGCCCCGAGATAGTAGGCATCCGCGGATCATCCCATCCATCCACAACATGCTCATCAACTAGTTGCTTAAGCTTCCGCTTACTCATGACCGTATTCGTGATATTTAAACGAGCAAACTCATATTGGTGAGGAACATTCTCCATTTCACATTCCCGAATGACCCAATCATATAAAGGACGATGATCCTCAAATTCTAAAGTACAAATCGAGTGAGTAACCCCTTCTATAGCATCTTCCAGCGGATGAGCAAAATCATACATGGGGTAGATACACCACTTGTCACCTGTATTATGGTGGGTTGCATGGGCAATCCTGTAAAGGACAGGGTCCCGCATATTGATGTTTGGTGAAGCCATATCTATTTTAGCGCGCAAGACCTTTTGCCCGTCTTTGAATTCCCCTTGACGCATGCGCTCAAATAACGACAGGTTTTCTTCAACTGACCGATCACGGTAAGGGCTACTTTGTCCCACCTCTGTTAGTGATCCGCGCATTTTTCGAATTTCCTCGGCTGTAGAATCACAAGCGTAGGCTTTACCTTTCTTAATCAGTAATACTGCTCGATTATACATTTCCTCAAAGTAATCTGAGGCAAAAAACAAGTCGTCCCATTCATATCCTAGCCACAATACATCTTCCTTGATGGATTCCACATATTCGGTGTCCTCTTTGGCTGGATTCGTGTCATCAAAGCGCAGATGGGTCTTACCCTTGAATTCATCCGCCAATTCAAAGTTTAGAATAATAGATTTAGCATGACCAATATGTAAATAGCCGTTGGGCTCCGGAGGAAACCGCGTGATAATATGATCTGCCTTACCTGATTTTAAGTCCTCGTTAATAATATTTTTAAGAAAATTCGAGGAGGATTTGTATTCCATCCGTTTATCAACCTTTCTCTCTAAATGATCCTGCTTCTGCCAATTTTACCCTTGCTCTAAATAATACTGCATTCATGGCGAGAGTTCAACTTTAGCCTTAAAAATAGCCAATCGCAATCTGGGCTAACCAGGCTCTAGGTGATGTAACTTCATTACCTCATATCAAGCCGCTCCGTAATTGATTCATAAGTGAAGCCGAATGCCTTCTAGTATTTCTTGAAGAATATATTTTTTCTTGTGCACCCTTTTTGCCCATGAAAAACCCTCCCTTAGTAGATTTTTATTCTACCATGGGAGAGCCCTTTGATTCTGGAATATTCTTGATGATATATAAAACGAGGCCCAACAAAGAGTGATTGAAAACATTAATATTGGATTCCGCCTTTGGTCATTCTTCAGTAGCCCCCTCGTAAAACTTGAAATCGACTTTGGCCTTTTCGACTAAGATTGAATTTTGATTAAGCTTTACTAATGCTTCATCCATAACGCTCTTTATCTTGTCATCCGTAGCTGAATAAAACTCGTAGACAAGGCTATTCTCCTGGGTCACGATACCCTTTTCATCTTTATATACCCCCTGCCT
This sequence comes from Desulfosporosinus sp. BICA1-9, assembly GCF_000802135.1. Lineage (NCBI taxonomy): Bacteria > Bacillati > Bacillota > Clostridia > Eubacteriales > Desulfitobacteriaceae > Desulfosporosinus > Desulfosporosinus sp. BICA1-9. The sequence goes on along the minus strand of NZ_JUEE01000116.1, from coordinate 15,060 downwards.
CTTGGTCACTGTATACCCATCCACGTATTTCAGGCAGATTTCCGACACAATTTTTTGCGCCTCGTCATCGCTGATTATCTGCTTATAGGTATCCTTGTCATTTAAGCCAATGTACATGTGATATTTAAATTCTGACTGATCTGCAAGGCTAGCCTTTTCTTGCTCAGCACAGCCAGGTAATGCAAAAATTATTAGCAACGTGATTAAAATCAATGCAATGCGCTTTTTCATCTTCTCGCACCTACCCCTACCTTATATTATAAATAGCCTCAAAGCTGTGAGCACCTGCAACTTCCTCAAGTTAGACATCGGACAGTTTGGTTACACCTGCCTTATACATCCGCCTTAAATCAGAGACTCTAAGCTAGCTGTCTCTTGGCCAGGTCAGCAAAAATCCCTTTATTCTCTATAAGCTCTTGGTAAGTTCCACTCTCTACGATCTTCCCTTGATCCATCACGATAATCTTATTACAGTGAATGATTGTACTCAGACGATGCGCAATAACAACTCGTGTAGCCTGGAGTTGGTCAAGGCTATTACTGACTATGGCTTGGGTACGGTTGTCTAAAGCGCTAGTGGCTTCATCGAAGAAAATTAGTTTTGGTTTCTTAATGATAGCTCTCGCGATCATCAAGCGTTGCTTTTGTCCTCCGGAGATTGTCCCTGCACCCTCGCTGATCACGGTGTGCATACCCATAGGCATTTGCTTAATATCTTCCTCAATGCCAGCCATTCTGGCTGCTTCCCAAGCATCATCTCTAGTCAGGTAAGGGTTAGCGCCTACAATATTGCTGAAGATATCACCGGTCATGAGTTGGCCATTTTGCAATACCACACCAAGTTGCTTGCGTACAGCTCTGATATCTATTTTAGACAGGTCTTGCCCATTATAATAAACTTTCCCTGTCTCTGGTTTTTCAAAGCCTAGCAAGACTCTAAACAAGGTTGACTTACCACAACCTGAAGTACCCACCAAGGCTACATAATCCCCCTCATCAATTTGAAAGGAGACATCTTGTAAGGCTAAGGGGGCGTCTTCTTTATAGCGAAAAGACACATGCCTAACTTCAATTGAGCCTGTAAGGGGCTTCGGGTTTATATTTGTATCGTCATATTCAGGTAACGTTTCCAGTATAGGCTTAGCCCGCTGATATAAGGGGATAACAATATTTGCGCTGATTAAGGACTCCGACAAAGAGACCGTAGAAAACATAAATGAGATAAAGGCTGAATTAAAAGCAATAAACTGACCTGGTGACAACGTATTGGTTGATAAAGTCAGAGTATAAAAAATAGCCATACTTGATAGAATGGGGAAAAAAGAGTTAAAAGTGGCTAGCCAGTTACCCAATGTCTCTCTTTTAAAGGCAAATTTCCGTTGTTCACCAAACTCCTTTGACCATCGATGAAAGGCTCTGCTTTCTGCTCCAGCCACGCGAAATTTAGTGATTCCTCCAATAAGCTGCAACATCATGCCGGATATGTTATTGGAGATTTCTAATACTTTACGCTCGTAGCGTACCTGCCAATACCCTAAAGAACCCATAACAAGGATTGCTAAGGCGACTAATACTGCAGCAATCCCAGCTAGTTTGATATCATAGTAAAAAAGCAACGCAAAGGTAAAGATAGAAAAAATACTGGATAGAATTGTATTTAAAGTCACTCCCGAGAGAATCATCCGTATCTGGCTTATACCCATAGCCCGCATAGTAAGTTCTCCTGCAGAAAACTGCTTAAAAAAAGGAACAGGTAGACTCAGTAATCGATCCCAAACAGCAGCTTGTATCGCGCCCTCCATTTTACCTTCCATGCGTAACGTGGCAAGAAAACGAGTAAACTGGAAGAGCATCGTAGCCAGGGCACTTGCCCCTAGAAAAAAGGCGATTTGCAATAACTGACCTCTTTCCCCTTCAGGGATGATACTGTTAAAGACCATACCTGTTGCCAGGGGAATAGCAGTACCGAGCATACCTCCCAGGATGCCCATCAAGGCTATCATTACTAAATCATGTTTCCAAGTGCTTTCGTAGCCAAAGGATAAAAGCCCCCGAAGAGTGATTTCCTTAGGGTCAAACGGTCGATACAAGACAAATCCAAAAAATTTGATCTTTGCAGCCGTTTCTTTGTCTACAACCTTCTTTATCCCTAAAGCAACGTCATGTAATATATACTTCGAAGGGGATGCGGGGATTAAAGCAATCGGTCTGTCATCTTCTTCCATATACCCTAAGATGGGGCCACCGTCTTGTTTATACCAGTCCCCTTTCAAAGCCACTTCTCTTGTCCGGATGCGAGAGGCTCGGATAATATCCTCTAAAGGAGTATTACTTTGACTCCCCGGATTACTTATTGGGGGTGAAACGATCTCCACTCTTATGCTCTGACCTACCAAACGACAAGCATTTAGTAGAAAATCTCCACTTGCATCCTCCAAACTGATTGTTTTACCTTTTTGGTTAATTGATGCTAGTCTAGAGATGGAGCTTACCATCAGACGTTGATCATGTCTCGCCTTTTCTTGCAGACGAGTTTTCTCCGCCTGATTTTGATTTTCCCATAGATTAGTCGTCAACTGAAGAACCTGACTATGATAATTTACCATAACCAAAGGGTCGGTTGAATAGTCATCATCAAACAATAGTTTTTCTTCCGCAGACGCAATTTCTACTCGTGAATTATCATCCCAATTACTAACTTTAGCTAAAGCTTTGAACCAGTACTTTACCAGCATTGTAACTTCTTCAGATGTTTCTCCCTCTAATAACGTTCTTAGCTGCTCTACTTTAAGGCGTATCAGGCAGGAACCGATTAAACCAGAGGCCAATAATCCTTTTTTAACGGGGAAACCCTCAGGGGCAATACCAAAAAGCAACTCTCCTTGTTTTGCTTCAAACAAGAAGTTTTTGACCCCTGTCCTGTTATCGTCTGTTAGGGTCGTTAAGAAAACGGCAATCTTCCCTTGCCCTACAATCCATACATAGCTGGCATCATCTAAAATCTGAGGTTTGTTGCCTTCAATAGGCACTTGAGTACCCTCTTGGTTAAAAAAATCTATAACCTTCATTTACTCACCTGCTTTAATTCGTTCATTAACCAGTTTGGATTAGCTTGGCATAAACTCCAGCACGTCGCTTTAATTCTTCATGAGTACCTCTCTCCTCAATTTTCCCCTTCTCAAGAACGATGATTTCGTCACAGTCCCGAATCGTACTCAGGCGGTGCGCCACTATAATACAGGTACACCCACGACGCCGGATATTTTCGTCAATATTCTTTTCTGTAACAGGGTCAAGGGCACTGGTGGCCTCGTCCATAATAATAATCGTTGGGTTTTGCGCTAAAGCCCGGGCTATCTCTAGCCTTTGCCTTTGCCCACCGCTAAAGTTTTTCCCGCTTTCCTCCACCGGATGCTCATACCCCCCAGCTCGAGCAGTAATATCATCATGGATGCAGGCGCCTTTAGCTGCACGGACCACTTCGAATTCTGAGATTGTCTCATCCCACAAAGTAATATTATCGCGCACGGACCCCTGAAACATACTAATATCCTGATCAACCATGGCTAAAGAATTATTAATGGTAGCTCTCTGAAATGATGTACGGGGCTGTCCATCAAAGAGTATTATTCCGGACCAAGGTCGGTAAGTTCCAGCAATTATTTTGGCTACTGTGGATTTTCCACTACCGGAACCACCCACGAGAGCCACCCGAGATCCTGGCCTGAGCGATAAACTAAAATCTTCAATTAGCGGAGGCTCCAAGGAACTGTAACCAAAGCTTATTTGGTTGAGTTCTATATATCCCTCAAGCTTCTGCCCATTATAAGGAGTTGTCTCTCCTAAATTACCTTCAGCTTCTTGATCGATAGGATATTTTAAGACATCATCTAAACGATTCATTTCACCTTCCACTTCCTGGAGCTCGGTCCCTAGTCCTACCATCTCTGTCACAGGACTCATAAAACTAACCATCAGACTTTGAAAAGCAACCAACATACCGATCGTCATTTGCCCTTCCATGATTAAAAAACCACCCAGCGCAAGTACAATCGCGTTATTTATCCCGGTTAGAAACGTGGGAAAGGCTGTTAAAAATTGAGACGAAACCCCTAGTTCCTGTTCAGAGTTTAATGATTTTGCCTGGTATCCGGACCACTTGGCAAAGAAGTCCGATTCCGAGCCTGTTGCTTTTAGAGTCTCTATGATTTGCAAACCAGACATGCCTGTCCCAACTAGCTTACCTCGGTCCTTTAATAGCTTTTGGTTCTGGTCTACTCTATTAGCGGAAGCGAACTTTAAATATAAAACATTGATAAGAGCAATAACTAGTCCTACTAAGGCTAAAATAACGTTATACTGCAACATTAACGTAAAATAGAAAATGATCATGACAAGATTTAAGGCTGTAGTGGCCAATTTCCCCGACAATAGTTTCGCTACCCGGTCATTGCTCTGCATCCTAGACGTAATATCTCCAGCAAATCGCTGCGAGAAAAACTCCGCCGGCAACCTTAAAATATGCCACAAAAACTGACCTGAGGTTATTATGGCAATTTTCGACTCTAGTTTCAGTAGATAATAATGCTGCAACCAGGTCAAAATTCCCCTTAAGGCAGCCGTTATTCCCATACCTATAAGGAGGGGAGTGAGCCAGGAATTTCTCCCACTTAGCAAAATATCGTCTACAAAAATCCTTGCAAATACAGGGATAGCTAATCCCGGGATTACCAAGGCTAATCCAACAAAAATAATATAGGCTAAAGCAGTCTCTGAGCCTTTAAGACGTTTTTTTAAACTGGTGATAAGGCTAGGTTTTGCCCCATCTTTTTCGAATTTGGGTGTTGGTACAAAAGTCAAGGCTACCCCAGTGAAGGACTGACTGAACTCCTCTTCAGAGACGACCCGTCTGCCAGCACCAGGGTCATTTAGAAAGACTTTCCCCTTATGGAAACCTTCCAATACTAGGAAATGATTAAAATTCCAGTGAATGACCAAGGGCATTTGCATTTCTTTTAAAGACTCAGGTTCTTTACGAAAACCTTTGGCCTCCAGGTCATATTTTCTAGCTGCTTTCAGAATATTACTAGCTTTACTACCATCTCTGGATACTCCACACGTTACCCTTAGTTCCTCTAGGGGTATGTATTTACCAAAGTAGGCTAAAATCATAGCTAAGGATGCGGCCCCACATTCAACGGCTTCCATCTGAAAAACAGTGGGAACCTTAGCACAACTGATCTTTTTCACCTTATCACCTCCCCACTGTTAATTAACTACACTCCTAAGAAGAGGTATTACCTTGTTTATAGGCCTTTCTCTATGCGTTATCACTTCACTTTGAATAATAGTACCACTATGTATGGACATCGGAGGTCCCTCTGATGATGACCACCTATAACCACTTTTAGTATTACTGTTCGGAATTAAGTCAATCCGAACCATCAGCGGAGCACCTTGCCCTTCCAGCAGAGATACCAGATTTTCATTTCCCAGAGTCTGCATCATGCTATGGGCCGTAGCAGGATAGTCCGAGACGGAAACAACTCTTCCTAACATAAAACCATACTCTTCTTTATTCACGATAGTAGGGGATATCTGAGCTTCCATACCGGGCAAGACGATTCCTCCCTGCTCAGCGGGAACATAGATTACAGCTTCCATCTTAACCGTTCCACCAGATTGATCCAGGGTAACAAGGGCTTCCCCTGGCTGGATAACGCTCCCTGTATTAATATTTAATTCCAAAATACGCCCATCAATTTGTGAAACAATTAGAGACTTGTAATCTAATTCTTCTCGAAGCTGAATCACACGGGTTGCAATTTCTTTATACTCAGGTAAATCCACTCGTTGGTTATTTTCCATCTCGTAGAGAGTTCTTTGGAGGCTATTAATTTCCGTAACAAGTTGAGGCAGCTCAATCCGTGCTATGACATCACCCTTTTTAACCGTATCCCCAAGTTTATACCTAACATCAATCACCTGCCCGGAGGTATGATGCTGTAAAGAATACACCCCTCCATTATTAAGCAGAATTCCATGACCTGTTATTTTTGTAGGAATACTACCTAAAAAACTCCAAGCAATTGCACTCATAAGGATACCGCTAATCGCTATCAGGGCAAACCAAGCCTTCGGGGAGGTTACCTTTATTAGTTCATCGAGTTGCTCTGGAGACGAAAGCCTCTCCAGGGATACTTCACGATATATACTCTGGCTCATGATTCACACCTCCATTTTGCAGACACATAATAAATCTACTTCTCAATGTATTCAAATTCTCCATTCAGCAGTTTTTTTAGTACCACTAGATCCCCAATGTCATCTCCCTTTTCGTCAAATTCATGGATACCGGTTACCCCTGACCATTTACCTAAATTCTTTAATTCTTTGGCAACACTAGAACGGTTAAGCAAATCAGATTTTTCTATGGCATTAGCCAGCATATTAACCGCATCATAGCCCAACGCAGCATCAGAACTGGGCTCTTTCTGGTGCTCTGCCAAAAAGTCAGTCCCAAATCTCTTCACTTCTGGACGATCTATATAAGGATTAAACACAGAGCCTATGATTGTCCCTTCTGCGGCTTTACCCCCTATTTCTGAGAGTATAGGAGAATCCAACGCATCTCCTGCAATAAAGGGCAGGTTAATACCTGTTTGGCCAGCATCAGAAATAAACTGGCCTCCTTCAGGCAAAGTTTTGGCTATGAAAATCCCATCTACTCCATAAGCTTGCCATCTGTTATGTAAGCGCCTTAAATCTTCAAGGTTAGTATAGTAATCAAATCTATCAACAATTGTTATGCCCAGTGAATTAGCATGGTCCTCGAAGGAATTTGCTAACCCATTACCATAAGAATCATCCGAATAATAAATCACCATCCGCCGGTATCCTTGTTCTGCAAGATAAAGCGTTAGCTGTCGTGCTATTTCATCATCACTGGGTATATTGCGAAAAATATATTTATAGTCATTCTTAGTGAGTTCCGGTGCTGTAGATGCAGGTGACAACATGACAAGCCCTGCATTATTATAAATCGCCGAGGCCGGTATAGATATAAACGAATTATCGTGACCGATCACCGCTTGGATCTCGTTATTTTCAGCAAAAGACTCGGCAATAGCCATCCCCTTTACAAGCTCGGATCCATCATCCTCTTTTAGTAGCCTAAGTTCTCTTCCTTTAATTCCGCCACTACTGTTAATCTCCTTAACGGCAAGATCAATTCCTTCATTGAATAAGTTTTTATTAGTTTCAAACGGCCAGGCTACTCCTATGACTATCTCATTGGGTTCTTCTAATTTCGTACACCCTGTTAACAAAAGGAAGCTAACGGTACAAATAATAATGATTTCGCACATTGTAGTTTTTTTCAACATAGCCCCACTACCTTTTCTCTCATCATTAAGAATAAGCCGTATTAACTTTGATTCTGGCTTCAAAGTTAATGCGGCTTAATAATCTTCCCAGCCGTTATGGGCTACACCGGCAACTTCTATCCCGTTGGTGTCAAGAAGGCATTGAAGTCCTTCTACAAATAAAAGATGGTCAACTATTTGCATCAACTCTATCATCATTTGCCTTCTCGCTCCTTAATCAGTTCCCAGAATGATTCGGGTCTCTTTTCCTTAAGAATTGAATATCGATATGGCCTCCTAGCTCTGACGCTTCATTTAAGGTTTATTCCAGGCTAACTCAATCAGGCTTAGACTGGCCAGGTATATAAGTAAGTCAGCATTCCCCTCAGGCGCCGCCCCCTTAACACCCTTAACATAGAAGCTGCGGCAAATCTTGTCCATGTTTTCCGAAGCCCTGTGGACAATTGTTTGGAGTATTTTGAAGGCACCCGCGGACAGCGGTGGGCTACCGAGGTAATTTTCCAGCCTTCCGCCCTGCCTGTAGAAGGGGTAATTTTCCAGCCCCACGAATCTTAGAAACCAATCCGATTGGTAAGTTCCAGCAGCCGCCACAATCCCCATGCAGTCGGCAATAAGCTCATCATAGGCGTGATTTCGGGCAGATCCGAAAACCCTCAGAGTAAAATAGTGGGCAGCCTCGTGTCCCCGGCGGATTAACAAGGACAGGCTCCGCCACTCCTCGAGGGACAACCCCATTTCTTCCGCTGTTACTCCGCTGTACTCGCCCTTGCTCAGTATTATAAAGGTATCCTGGTACAGCTCCCTGCGCGGGACAATATTTCTAAACTCTTCCTGCCAGTGGTCTCCTGAACACTTGCCAGGATTGTCCTTCTCCCACTTTTCGCGGTAGGCCCTGATCCTGTCCCAATTGTTTAACCCCTTGACCATGCACGCCCCCATGGACGGGGGTATTCTTTCCGGCTCATTGCGCCGGGAAAGGGCCTGAACCAGGGAAACAAAGTCAGGCCTGTGCCCAGCAACCAGCACTGGGATCCGGCCAGCCGGAGTCGGGTGCAGATACAACTCCAGGTCCTCTGGGCGCTCCAATTCCAGGCCCTGGGCCTCAGTCATTCCTGACACTTGCAGCCCCCTCAGAGTAGCCAATCGATAGTTATCTTCCCCGCTTATCCCTTCCTGAACAGGAAAGGAGAGCTGCACTAGCTTTTCACACAGGGTGTTGAAAACCCCCTTCTCCAAGGCCTCCATAACGTATCCCTCCCATACCTTCACAAAGGGCTCGTCGGGTAGGGGTAATGATAGATCACTCTCCAAATCATTACGGCGGAAAAATTTTATATTATAGTTGATTAACTCTGTAATTTCTTTTTCAGAAGCCCCTAGTGAGGAAAGAAACTCTTGGCAACACACTTACTCCAACTCCTCGGTTCGATTTCCGGGCCTCACGGCCATGTAGACTACTAGCAGGCAAGTCACGAGATACGAATCATTTTCAGTTTATTGCTCTTGCTCAGCAACCCGCAGGCAGGTAGCGGTTGTCAAGCAATCCTTTGCTCGCCATATCCTTTATATAAGATTTCATAAATTCAATTGGCTGTCCGAGCATTAACTTACGTTCACCACCGATATAACCGATTGGATTTTGGTCCAATGGAAGGTATTTGTGATAAGGCTCCTCAACCGCTAAAGCCAACAAGCGCCGATCAATGCGGACTAACAGCTTGCTATCCATAAGAGTCTGGATCGCAGCATCGACATCCAAACTACTGAACCCTTTGCTCCGGAGCATCTCGCCAACCTGTATCTCGTCCTCTGCTCGGTCGCAGGCTAGATACAACTCTCGCTGTGCACCTTCAAGGCGGAAAGAAGGGGCAACTGCAATCGGACGGGTATCACGTACAATAACTTTCTTGTCGCCTACCTTCATGCTTAGTACAGGCCGATTCTGACTGATGAATGCTACGGACCACTGAAAAACAGCCGCTTGAAGGTTCCGTAACCCGGGTCTGTCAAATAAAACAGCCACTCTCGGGTCATTTTGGGTCGAGGCGTAAAACTCATCTTCAAATGTGTAGGAAAGGTCGTTAATTGGACCTGGACTTAATGGATAAATAAGGGCATTTAAAGGTAAAGCTGTTAAACTCAAGGAATAATCATCCGCTCGGTCAAAGTAGTGACTATTTCGCTGGTACTGGATATAGGACACCCCCATTGGCGGATATAAATGTGTCAGAAACGGCACTAATTCAGCCATCTCCTGGTACCAGCGATCCTGCTCGTCAGGAAAGGCGTAAAGAATCGACCAGAAAGAATGGATGCCAAACTGGCGGCACCATTTCAACGTCTGGATGTTTTGCCAGGAGGTCACCCCTTTCCTCATCGTTTTTAGTGGCTCACTGTGAAGGCTTTCTATGCCCGGCTGGCACCATACTATACCAGCTTCACGCAGCATTTTGAAATGTTTTTTGGACAAATTTGAACGTATTTCAAAGAACAGCTTGTAGGGAGCACCTCGGCGGATTAGCTCGGGAATCAGATCCTCAAAACACCTCATGTCCAGGATGTTATCAAGAAACTCGAAATGCTCAACTTCGTAACGATGGCTGAGCTCTTCCAACTCGGCCAGAACACCCGCAGCCGGGCGCGACCGGTAGGGCACTTGCGGAGCATTTAGTCCACAAAATTTACACTTCCCGTGCCAGCAACCCCGAGAAGCCTGGATTGGCAGGCAGGGGCGGACAATTTTGCCCAGCGTAGGAAGGGATCTGATAGTGTCAAAGTAGTCCTGATAAACGGGGGTTGTCTGACGATCAACGAAACTAGCCACGGCCCGCGGGAGACCCTCATCCCCGTTTTGCTTAACGTCTGGGTATCCAAACTGCCGGTGCAGGGGAGCCAATACACCCTCAGGCAAAGCTTCGAGAGGAACTTGGCAGCCGAATTCAAATATACGTTTAGCTAGCGTCAATATGAGATCATCGCCCTCTCCGGAAACCACAAAATCGACCCACGGAAAATTCTGGTGAGTTGCGCGTCCCATAATTGTTTCACAGTCAGCCCCTCCCATCAGGGTGATAACATCGGGATCAAGTTCACGTATCTTCCGAAGCAAGGCTAAGGAAGGCACTCTCTGGGATAAGCTGGAGGTGCAGCCAACGATACGAGGAGAAAGTTCGAGAATTTGTTCGGCCAGGCGGGAGGTGAATTTTTCTGCCTTTTGACGCATGAAACGCAGCTCATCACGAAGCTCTCCCAGGCTCTGCTGTCGTACCCCGCCGAGTATGGCATGGACTTTACTGACAAAGTGATTTTCATCCGGCTGAAATTCTGGAAAAGCAGTGGCAGCAAATGACCATTCGGCTAGAGGCATACGAGGATCCGCAGGGTGATTTCGTGCATATAATTCAACCCCGAGCTCTTCGCAGAAGAGGAGGTTGGCGTAAATGCTCCTGGCCTCAATTCCTCCTTCGATCAGAACGGCCTGCAGCAAACCGAGGGCCAGTGAAGGTTTTTCTGGGTCACAGTAGGGCATACATACCAGGCAAACGTCCGTAGGCACCAAGGACAACCCAAAGTCTTCTCCGGCTGGAATGTCAGCGGAATTGTTGAACCCATCGGACATTACATTTCACCTCCGCGTAACCCTTCGTTACCCAAACCATCTTCCAGCAGGCCCTGGTCAAATAGCCTCTGAATAGATGACATTATCGCCAGAACATCCTCATGCTGAATCATAAGTTCCTCCACTATAGACCATGCGGTCAAATTCCCCTGAGTAATTAACCGGCCGAGTTGGGCCAGGTGGGGAGACCCAGTCATCTTGTGCAACTGGCATTTACTACGAAGATGGAACCCCTCCTCCGGTAGGGGAATGAACTCCAGGTCGCGGCGAAAGGCTAAGATGTCGTCCGATGCAACCTGCTCAGGCATGCATTTCTTAATGGTTTCATCGATAAAATCGTTCAGCCCCGCTGCGTTGGAAAAGTTGCCTTCGGCGTGAACTCTATAGCCTAATGGCCAGCGATTTGAAGGAGGACAGGGACTGACCAACTGCACCGAACGCTCCACCATATTTACCAGGTAGCCTGTAAGACAGGCGATGGTATGGTCCTGAGCGAGCTCCGGTGGAGGATTATTGGAAGCGTCCTTGCGGTTACGACCCGATCGGGCCATTAGCCGCACTAAAGAGTCCGAGTTCTGCAAGATTAACGTTGTCAAAGCTAAGTCCTCTGCGGAAAAAGTCTCATGCACACGGCGCAAGGTATTAGTCGAAAGAATGGAAAAACGATCCGCAGCCGTGATATGTTCCCGTCGAAATCGCAACAATTCTCGTGTCCAGGCAAGATTGCGCAGAGGGGCTGCAGTGGTGGTCTGAGGGTAAATGCCTGTCACTTCACCAAATTCTACCACGAACTTAAGATAATCAGGATTATCACTGGGCTCAGTGGCCCAATAACATACCCCACTACCTACCGTGGTGCCGAGACGTTCTACCGCAATTTTCAGTATATCTTGCCAGAGCCCGACATTTTCCTTGGTATACATAAAAACTTCTTGTAGCTGTTCAGCTGCAAAACCGCAGAAAGGACATCCCATGGAGCAGCCCTTACTCAATTCGAATACTATTGTCACATGGACAATTGCCTTGTTTGTCTCTTTGCCCAATTGACTTTGACAACGATTAACCTGACGTTGGTGCCAGGCATTAAAACGATTGCTAGGCGTTTTTTCTCCCCGTTGCCGCCATGCATCCCGAAATCGGCCAGTAGCATCCGTATATTGCCGCCACAACAACGCTTGTGGCTTGTCTTCCAATTCCGCAGCAGGGATTTCCTTCAACAAAGGGATCTCTGAAACAAGTGCCATCAACTGCACCGGATCCACACCCAGTATCCCCCTTGATTGCAGCAGAGAGCCACACCCGGCGGCATTCGCCTGAACGGCCGCATAAAATTCAGCATCTCCAATAGCGCACTCCATGAATCGCTTAATATGTGGAATCAGCCTTTTTTCCTCAATGCTAATTCGGTTGTTAAAATCTTCACAGAAATATAGCTCATCCATAGTTGCTAATATCTCCTTTATATATACTACATTCAGGTTGTGACTGACGTGTGTTATGACAATGGCCCAGGGCGCTAATAAAACCCCGGACCATTGTCATAAATAATACGATTATGGCTATTACAATTAAGATATATTACAGTAATCGGCGTCTTCTCGCCACACTAGGTATTTATTAACAAACCAAGACACCCTGAAGTACATTAGTGCCGCCAGCCACATTACCTAGCTGTTCATCAGACAATTCACCCTTTTTGGCGTCCACATCTGCAACCGTAAAACTATAACCCTTGGAGTTAGCATATGCTACAATTTTAGGCAGGTCATTACCTATGGTTTTTACTTCTGCTTGCATTTCCTTGTTCTCAAGAAGGTCTTTGTTGAATTTTTCAATACTCATTTTTATTTCTCCTTCACTTTTTAGATTTTTTGGAAATCAGTTACACCCACCAGACTTCACATCGTGAGATCTCAGTATACTTTCTTGGCGCAAATCACCCTTTCATGTTTTTTTCCATGATTATTCTCTCAATATTGAGTTGTCATGTTTGACGACTCAACAACATGGATAGTTTCACCGCTGTCTAGTGTTTGTAAGGCTTTAACTCTTCTGTAATTAATTCAATTTTTTTTGTAATAAACTAAATAACTCTCTAATTATTGAGTTATACAAATAACAATAAATAGTATCACGCATTTTTTTAACTTTTCAATCTTTTTTCTTATTTTCAAGAGCTATTATGTTCAAATCAACCCCAGCAGCTACTAAATCCAATTCATCATCGTCTAATTCATCAACATCGTGAATATTATAAATTACCTTTTTCAGCATCGTTTCCATCTGATCTTGGCTTTTTTGGTTATAGTCAGCTTTGGCCAGCAGCTGAGCAAGGAATAACAATTCTTTGTATTCTTCATCCCAATGCTGGTATTCAGATGAAATGGTAATTTCTCCAGATATGATTTTCTCTATATCCGAAATAAATAACTTTAAGGAATTCTTTTCTCTCATTAGCTACACCTCGAATCGTAATTATGTCTAAGAAACAACCCCTTGTTCTTTCAAAATATCCTTTAATTTCTTTAACGATCGGTATAATATTGTTCCGACATTGCTTTCCGTTAAACGCATTAGCCCGGCAATCTGACGATTAGTCAGACAGGCCCCAAATTTAAGGGCAATAATATTTTCCTGGCGCTCCTCAAGGCACATAATTGCCTTGAGGAGCAGTTCTTTCAATTCCCGATCGATAATCAGGTCTTCGAGATGGTACTTTAATTCCACTTTTCCAAAGTCAATAGGTTCAGTTTTACAGCGCTCTCTTTTGTGGTAATTAATCACAGTATTGCTGGCTATAGTAAACAGCTAAGTGCTTAACATACCTTTATCCGGGTTATATGTATCGTATTTAACCAACACTTTTTCAAACACTTCACTGACCAGATCTTCAGCAACATTAGGGTCACCCACCCTATAAAGAGTGTATTTATAAAGCTTGGAATAGTATTTAATATATACTTCGGAAAACATCTCGGATTGTCCTGACTTTACAAGGATATCGTTGACAACCATATACCTCGCTCCTTCCCTTTGAAAGCAATCATATTCTCTAAATTACCAGCGAATGTTCAGTTTTTAAGCATAGAGAAAAGAAGCTTCAAATATATTACCGAGCCTTTTCCTTTATCACTTTAATAAACACCTCTTAAACTTTGTGATACTTTCCATTAAGTGCTATACTATAAAATGGTAAAAATAAATAGACTAAAGTCATTGACTACAGTCACTGACTTTAGTCTATTATACAGTTATTTATATTATTCTGTCAATAAAAGGAGTGTAATACCCCATGGTAGCAAAAAAAGAAAATTCAAGGGTTATAAAAGCAGCTGAAACAAAAAAGAGAATCTATGAGAGTGCCCTTGAATTATTTAAGAGAGATGGATTTGGCACCAGCGTAGATTCAATAGTAGAAATGGCCGGCGTATCCAAAGGAGCATTTTATGTTCACTATGAATCGAAGCATTCCTTAATAATTGATTATATTAATACCATAGATCTGGGCTACGAAGACTATTTTTCGTCTCTTCCCTCGGATACAAAACCGTCTGTTATGCTAATTCTTGTGACAGAAAAAATTACTGATGTTATTATAAATAATATCGGATTTGATTTGATAAAACTCATATATGAAGCTCTGATAACAAAAACGATTAATACAGATACCCAACTAAGCTATGACCGGAAAGTCTATCAAATCTATAATCAGATTATCAAGTTGGGGGTCCAGCAAGGGGAGTTTAAGGCTACCCTTAATATCGATTCAGTTTCAAAGCACTGTATCATGAGCATTAGGGGGATGACTTATGAATGGTGTATACGTTTTCCGGATTTTGATCTAAAGAACGAAATTATTAGGCACTTCGATCTCCTCCTTTCAGGCATTAAAAACAATGACGGTTTATAGTAATAAGAGATGGGTAAAACATATTAAGCCTGTAACTAGTTTATTAACTCAACTTTCGCAGTTGACAAATTGAAGACTAGGCCGCATTAAAACACAGCCAAGCCTTCACCATCCGAAGCCCGTCTACGTATGCTGTAATTAAAGCT
>NZ_JUEE01000115.1:0-6469 GCF_000802135.1 Desulfosporosinus sp. BICA1-9 | reverse complement strand
AAAGCAAACCCTATCCAGCAAATTGCCCGTTCAGAGGGCGTTATCCTTGAGAAAATTAGAACCTTGGTTTACCTGGTAGTCATAGTAATCCTAGCTTCAACCTTACTCTGTGTCTCCACAACCATGATGGCAATGGTCATGGAAAGGCGAAGGGAAATCGGTTTGCGCAAGGCCCTAGGCGCGACCAACCGGGCCATTGCGGGTGAGTTTTTAGGGGAAAGCGCTCTTCTGGGTATGACTGGCGGGGTGCTGGGTTCGCTGGTGGGATGGGGGATTGCCCAGGTTATCGGGCTGAGTGTATTTAAAGCCTATATTACGTTTAGGCCCTCAGTGCTTATAGCGGTAATCATCTTATCTGTTCTGGTAGCCTGGGTTGCAGTGATCATGCCGGTAAGGACAGCGGCCAACATTGAACCAGCCTTGGTACTTAAAGGGGAGTAGAAAGGAGAAACGTATGAACATCTTGGAATTAAAGAATGTAACCAAATCCTACGGCAATGTCCACGCCTTAAAGGATTTTGATCTAAGTGTCGCCCCGGGGGAATGGGTTTCCATAATGGGTCCTTCCGGTTCCGGAAAAAGTACCATGCTTAATATTATTGGGTGTATGGATAAGCCTACCAGTGGCTCTGTTTCAATCGATGGAATTGAGGTAACTGCCCGGTCAAACAAAGAATTAACCGAGGTTCGCAGGGAAAAAATAGGTTTGGTATTCCAGCAGTTTCACCTGATTCCTCACCTTACTGCCTTGGAAAATGTTATGGTAGCCCAGTATTACCACAGTCTCACCGACGAACAGGAAGCCCTCAAAGCCCTGGAAAGGGTAGGCTTAGCTCATCGTGCCAACCACCTGCCCAGCCAACTTTCCGGTGGAGAACAACAGAGGGTGTGCATTGCCCGGGCGCTAATTAACTATCCTGCGTTAATTTTAGCTGACGAACCGACAGGAAATTTGGATGAAGACAATGAAAAATTAGTCATTGAACTATTTCAGGAACTTCACAGGGAAGGGCACACGATTGTCATGGTTACCCATGACAATGAAGTAGGGGAACTGGCGCAGCGGAGAGTAAGACTAGAACATGGAAGGTTGACACAGATCGCATGAAAAAACGCGGACTTCTTTTAATCTTGGGAGTTTTACTAGCAGTTTTTCTGGTGGGGTGTAGCGGAACCGAAGAACCAGCTCCAAAAATTGCTAAAATCCCTGCCATTCCTCATGAGGTTACCCAAGGCATGGACTGCAAGTCCTGTCATGAAAGCGGGGTTAATGGTGCAAAGATAACAAAGCATCTAGACCGGCCAAACTGTACCAGTTGTCATAAAGTCAAGCAGTAAGTTAAGACTGATAGGCCTTCCACCTATGTGGAAGATCTATCATTTTATATCGGGTCATTCCATGCTAATGAATGGATAACAACTCTGCAGTTAAATGAAGTTTTTTGAGATTTATGCTAATGCCTATCAAGAAGGAGATACATTGGAGATTTTAATAAAAAAGATAACTTCTAAAATGTATGGATATATGAATTTGGAAAATAATGGAGTAGTCGCGACCGGTGAAGAACAAGCCACGAATAACGATGACAATGCCGGATAGTTGCTTGAATTGCATATAAGAAGGGATCCTGAACATTAATTAAGTAGGGTCCCTTTCTTCATGAGAAATTCACAACTTTTTCATGAGATAATCGTATCCCAGAGTTACACTAAGAACATGGAAATACAACATAAACGATGCAAAGCAAAAAATAAAAATTAATGGGAGGAACATAAAATGAAGAAACTCAGTAAAAAAATCACAGTCATCTTAGGAACCGCAACGTTGGCCGTTGGGCTCATGGCTTTACCAGCATTGGCCGGAACAGACCAGCAACAAGGTAACAAATGGTTCGGTCAAATGCAAGGATTTATGCAAAAAACCTTTTCGCCGGAGCAGCATCAAACCTTGATGAATTCCACTGCCATGCAGAATCTTCACAATTCGGCGGAGATGCAAAACGCAATGCAAACAGGGGACGTTAAGGTGATGCAAGAACTCATGAATTCAAACCCGGAATTTAAGGCTCAAGTTGGACAAGACACCCTTGATAAAATGAACCAATTCATGAGTAATTCCGGAGGAAATATGATGACCAACGGAAATGGAATGACGGGTTCGCAAGGCAGTATGATGAACGGAAGTGAAAGGGGAGACCTTCAATGATGATTGGTTTAATCCTATTAATCATCGCAGCTTATTACATCTTTAATTCATCTAATTCTAAAGGATCGTGTTGCATGAACCATCCATCTCGTACACATACTGTACAGGATATATTAAGTGAACGCTATGCACGTGGTGAGATTGATAGAGAAGAATACCTTGAACGGAAACAAGAACTGTCGGGGGCAAAAGCAGCTAACAGCTATTAAAAAGAAATGATCCAGCGTTACTTTATAGATGGAATTAATATCTAAGGCAGTATTTATTGAAAATTAGTTTGAAGGAGGAATTCATATGATGGGTGGTTGGGGTAACATGATGGGCGGATGGGGATACGGTGGTTATGGAAGTGGCTATGGGTGGAGTATGATGGGTATGGTCATGCCGCTCATCTTAGGGATTGGGATTATTCTACTGGGTATCTATCTATTTCGTCGCAATGCCTCGCACGTTCAGACAGGAGGGCAAGGTAAGCATAGTGGAATGGACATCCTGCGTGAGCGATATGCGCGTGGCGAGATAGATTCTGCTGAGTATCAGAGCCGGAAACGGGATTTAGAGAGTAAATGAGTAGAAAACCTTAAAAGCGGCTGAGGATTAATCCTTAGCCGCTTTTAAGGTTTTTTCTTCATTCTAGCCCAAACCTGTTCAAGGTTATGGTCCCTAAGTTTTTATAGTTCGTATTATTGTTTAACGTTTTACGCATAGATAACCGGGCTTTGTGTAATCGCCATTTAACTAACTCCACGGAGCAATCTAAAATCTCGGAAACTTCCTTTGTCGAACAACCATTCAGCTCTCTCAAGACAAAGACTTCTTTTTGCTGATCGGGTAAGTTTGCTATGGAACTAAAGATAATATTCCTCGTTGCATTTTTTTGGCAGGCTCGGTCCGGGTCCTGTAAGGTATCAACCTTTGAAAATTTAGGATCGGCTTGCTCTGCGGCCATCTCCTTGCGAACACAGCTCTTTCGTTGATGGTCAACCGTAACATTTACAGCTATTCTATATAGCCAGGTAGAGAATTTTGACTTACCGTTAAACGAGTGTTTTGATTGAAAGGCTTTTAGAAACGTTTCCTGCGTTAGATCTTGAGAGAGGTAGTAATCACCCGTCATTCCATAGATTAAATTAATAATCTTTTCTTGATTTTGGGAAATTATTTCTTCAAAGGAAAGATCCCCTTCAGATGAATCTGCAGTATAAAGATTTTCCTTGATTTTCACATTGTTCACTCCTTCGAAATTTAACACTAAATATAAGGATGCCCAATAAATTGGATATTAAATTAAACGTTTGGATAGTTATAAATATATTGTAACAGACAAAACCCTCGGATGTGGAGGTCCGACGGGTTTTGCTGTTACGTTTAAATTGTATGAATTATCTGCGTTGATATCGGTCCCTAATGAGCCTATCAATAGAAACAGTTCCAGCCCCGTTAACGAATAAGAAGAGTGCGACTAAGAAAAGTACAAAAACATATTCGATTCCGCCTTTATCTAAGAAGAAACCGTTCGGCAGATGAACCGTAAAAGCTGCTCCTAGCGTAACGAGAGCAATTCCCAGAGCAGCAGGTCTCGTTAATAAGCCTAAGATTAAAGCTAATCCGGCAAAAAACTCAACTAAAATTACCAAACCGGCTATGGGAGGGGCCAGATGTACAGTCTGAGTCAAGTAGCCCATAGTTCCACTCCAACCATATCCCCCAAACCAACCCAATAATTTTTGTGCTCCATGAGCGAAAAACACGATTCCGAGAGCGAGGCGCAAAAGTAGATCAGTTTGGAGTGAAGTGCCTGTAAAGACTTTTTCATATAGGCTTTTTTCATTAGTTAATGCACCAACTACAGGAAAGTTTTTAAAGATATCGTCAGTATGAGGACCTTTAGCAAAGTCAATGGTTAAATCTCTACCAGCTTTTATTCCAGCATGTTCTCCATCTTTGAAGACACTAGATACATCGTAAACGTTTCCTTGATAACCCACATAGGCGGGTTTCTTAATTCCGTTAAAATCACTTAATTCAGTAACTGTGAATTTTCTCATCATAATAACTCCTTATTTTTCGGGTAAACCTTAGCGTTCAACCGATGTATTTTTTTTGCCTAGGCGGTACCAACCTAAGCTTTATATAATTAAGACGGATTAATTTCTATTTGGATAGTAAAAAATAAAAATAAATAAAAAATAACGTTGTAAGAAACTCAATCAAAGAACCATTTTAGGTTTTCTTTATTATTCAGGGTCTTTCTTCATGAAAAATTCATAACAAATTCATAACTCATTCACAGCTTAATCGTATTGATTAGGTATACTTTGAGACACGAAGATAAGGATGCAAGTGAGAATAGTTAGCGGTACAAAATTGAACACGGATCTACTGATTTTAGCCATCGGGGTATTTCCTGATACTGAATTTTTAAAGGATAGCGAAATTAAGTTGGGAGCCAAAGGGCATATATTAGTCAATGAAAAAATGGAGACAAATGCTGCCGATGTATTTGCAGTAGGAGATGCAATTGAAGTCGTTGATTTTGTAAACAAGCAAAATTCGGCAGTTCCATTAGCGGGTCCTGCCAATAAACAGGGTAGAATTGCGGCTGATAATATAGCAGGCTTAAGTACGTCTTATAAGGGTACTCAAGGTACTTCAATTATTAAGGTTTTTGGATTAACTGCAGCAAGTACTGGCAATAATGAACGAACGTTAAACAGATTAAATATCCCCTATAAAGTTATTACCGTTCATCCAGTTTCACATGCCTCTTATTACCCAGGAGCTCTTCCAATGACCTTGAAACTTATTTTTAATGAGGAAGGTAAAATATTAGGAGCTCAAGGCGTTGGCTATGATGGTGTGGACAAGAGAATTGACGTCATAGCGACCGTCATTAGACTGTGTGGAACAGTCACTGATTTATCAGAGTTGGAGCTTTGCTACGCGCCACCTTTTTCTTCAGCAAAGGATCCTGTCAATATGGCAGGCTATGTTGCGGAAAATGTTTTAGCTGGAAGAGTGGATGTTATTACAACAGAACAACTATTGGCTTATGATAAAGAAAACACGTTATTATTAGATGTGCGTACTGAAACTGAATTCAATAATGGCCATCTTGAGGGAGCAGTAAATATACCGGTAGATAGCCTAAGAGAAAGAATAGGAGAGTTAGACAAGGGTAAAGAGATCCTTGAATATTGCCAAATAGGACTTAGAGGATATGTGGCTTCTAGGATTTTAACTCAAAATGGTTTTAAGGTTAAAAACATAGATGGAGGATATAAATGTGTTTCAATGTTTAACTTTAAGCCAAATAGAGTGGATAATTCGGATAACACAAAAAGACTGATGCTAGATCCAGATACACAAGTTGTGAAGGGCGAAGTAGAAAAAGGATTAACGATTATGACAAAAGCCTTGATGCTTGTGGATTATGTTGTCCGGGGCCGCTGATTCAAGTTAAAGCGTCAATAGATCAACTTAACGATGGTCAAATTCTTAAAGTTACTGCTTCTGATCCCGGGTTTTATGAAGATATTAAGGCATGGTGTGTTAAAACAAATAATGAGCTAGTTGATATTGGAAGGGATAAAGGTATGATCCAGGCCTTTATAAAAAAAGGCAATAAATTGAACAGCGGGAGGAAATGGAGAATAAGGGTTAAGATGACTAAAGGCTCAGACCGATTATTAAGGGTCCGAGCCTTTAGTCATCTCCCCAAGTTAAAGACCCGTCTCAGGAGATGTCCCACTCCATAAATATGAAACACCGATATACTTTTTAGCAGTTGCAATACTAACATTTGTTTTCTCTGGTGGTGTTGGGTATTATTCTTTTTACTGAACCATATCAACTCCCATTATTAGTGTCTGTTACAAAAAGCTGAACAGCACCAAACATAAGTTCTTTAAAAATAATTACACCCCTATCCATGGTGTGGTAAAATTAAGGTGACAAAACCAAAATTATCACACAGGAAGAGGTGTAAACCTTGCATATACAGATAGACATGTTCTCACCCCTATATTATAGCACACTTGGTTTTGATGCGGATCTCATTGATTATCTTTCTTTCATTAAAGATGAATATATCCGCTTTCTGTTCCCACGGCCCATCCTTGATCCTCGGGGACGTAAGCCTTGGGATGCCGTCATCTTATTTCGCATGCATGTTTTGTACTTCACTCGTCCTGAATTTGTCTCATTTCGGCAAATGTGCACAGAGTTGGCTAAACCCAAACATCAGGACTATCGCAATTTCCT
>NZ_JUEE01000114.1:0-15947 GCF_000802135.1 Desulfosporosinus sp. BICA1-9 | reverse complement strand
AGGTACCGAAAGCCGAATCTGGCTAACCGATCCTTGTACTCAATGAAGACGATATCTGTCAAACCATCCGCAACCATATTGAGTAATTTGGTTAATTCTCTACGATTCTCGTTAAGACCGGATGCTATTTCTTTAAACTCGGCAACCACTTGATAGTTTCGTCGTTTAGCAATATCTTTCAAACGGTCTAATTGTCGATCCAAGTTACCACTATCCGCTTGTATTTGGTTTGAAACCCGAGCATAAATAACACACCTGTTACCCTTTAAGGTTTCTGTTCCTAATCCCATAGCTGACGTTAATTCATTTTCTAAATATCGGCGATGACCTCCGGGCGTTCTAATCGGATGTAATATTCCTTGAGTTTCCCAGAGTTTTAAGCTGTTAATGCACACATTGTAAATTTTCTTAATTTCCACTGCCGTTAAATACCGTAACATTTTTATCACCACCCTATGGTTAATTATACCATAGGATTTGGATGATTTGGGTAGTTTTGGTGTGTTTGTAACGAAATATTATAGAATATCAGGAACTGCTACATCCTCCCTAGATATTAGCAAATTACAGACCCCTCTTGCGCATCCTTCTTATCTATACGACCAAAAAGGCAACCGAATTTCCGAGCTTTCATCCTCAAGGATTGAACCTGTTACTGGACAGCAAATCCCTCTAATCATGAAAAAGGCTATTATTGCGGTTGAAGACCGTCGTTATTAATTAAATCTTATCTAGAGCCCTAAAATCTACTTCAGTTATCCCTTTTGAGATTCCTCAGGACTACATCGAGCAGAATAAACTATCCAACAAATTTTATAAGTGGTTCCAAGATAATTTTAAGGAAAACGAGGATAAAGGCAAAGGTAAAAATAAAGGCAAAGACAAGGATTAAGATGAAGGTATTCAATAATGGAGGATATCGTTAAAAAACTTGCTGATGATGTCTAAACCGAATTTATTCTTTGCCCGCAGGAAAAAGGAATAATAGGTCCTATGTCGAAGATATTATGGTTGTATAATAGAATAAAGGTAGTTCAAGATGAGGAGTGTCGAGAATAAATGAGAAAACAACGTTTAGGGATTAATTTGTTAGGAATTTTACTTAGCCTAGCTATCTTAGTGACTGGGTGCTCAGCGCCCACAGCCTCTGACAGCCCAGCACCGAAAAGTGAAGCTAAACCAGTTAAA
Organism: Desulfosporosinus sp. BICA1-9; assembly: GCF_000802135.1. Lineage (NCBI taxonomy): Bacteria > Bacillati > Bacillota > Clostridia > Eubacteriales > Desulfitobacteriaceae > Desulfosporosinus > Desulfosporosinus sp. BICA1-9. Next base: position 14,759 of record NZ_JUEE01000114.1, on the reverse strand, counting down.
ATTGGACTATTGCCGATTGAAGATAATTTACCGTTCTATGTTGCCGAAAAAGACGGACTCTACACTAAGGAAGGGGTTCAAGTAGAACTCATCAGTTTTGCAAGTGCTTTAGAGCGAGATGCTGCACTTCAAGCAGGTCAAATTGATGGAGAAGTTGCTGATATCCTTGCAGTTGCCTTAATGAAGAAAATAGGTACTGACGTGAAAATTGCTTCCATCGGACTAGGAGCGACTCCGCAAGAAGGACGATTTGCCATTCTGTCCTCTCCGAAGTCTAATATTAAAGATATGGCAGGGCTAAAAGGAGCGACTCTAGGAATATCCCAAAACTCGATTATTGACTATGTCAGTGATCAGATGCTCACTGATAAAGGAGTCCTGTTAAGCGATGTTAAGAAGATGTCGATTCCTAAAATGCCCGTGCGCTTAGATATGTTGCTTTCGGATCAGATTAATGCAGCTTGTCTACCTGATCCCTTAGCCTCACTCGCACAAGCAAAAGGGGCTCAGGTACTTGTAGATGATACATACAGGAATATTTCCCAGACCGTTTTCCTATTTCGTACGAAAAGTATCGCAGACAACCCCGAGGGGGTTAAAGCTGTCATTCGGGCCTATGGTTCAGCCGGACAAGCGCTAACTAATAATCCTGATCAATATCGTGCCCTTTTCTTAGAAAAAGCACAAATTCCACCTGATTTAAAGGAAAGTTATAAGACTCCGACGTTCTCTAAACTCCAGTTGCCAACCGAGGAAGAATCAAGAGTGTTATGAAATGGATGGTCGAAAAAAACCTCATTCCTCAAGCTTATGACTATCAAGAGTTAGTTGATCTCAATCTTCTACCAAAATCGTAGTTCAATCTTCGATATTTGAAAGTTGGCGTACGAAGACCATGGAGCTTCGCCCTCACATGTCAAACTTTACGTTTCGATCCACGAATCACGAACTTCGTACCTCGAGTTTGGCTTCCGATTTCTGACATCTAGTATGACATCTATAATAAGGAGAGTATAACCTGTGATTGAAGTTTCTCATTGTAATTTAGCCTACATTCAAGGATCATCACAGGTCATGGTCTATGACAATTTTGATTTGAAGATTGAACCAGGAGAAAGCCTAGTTCTAATAGGTCCATCAGGTTGTGGAAAAAGCACTCTCCTTTACCTTTTAGCGGGATTGTTGCGACCCACAGGCGGAGAGATCAAGATTTGGGGAGAGAAAGTAGTAGAGACTCGCCAAAAAAAAGCCTTTATTCTGCAAGAATATGGGCTGTTTCCTTGGCTAAATGTCATTCAAAACGTTAATCTGGGTTTGCGGGTTAGGCATCTGCCTAAACGAAAGTATCAGGGTATCGTAGATGAAATGATCCATAAAATGGGGTTGTGGGAAGTGCGGCATCATTTTCCCAGCCAGTTGAGCGGAGGGCAAAGACAGAGAGTGGCCTTGGCCAGAGCATTAACACTTCAACCAGATCTACTCTTGATGGATGAGCCTTTGTCAGCTCTTGATGCCTTGACCCGTGAACGGCTGCAAAGCCTTTTATTAGAGATTTGGCAGGAACAAAAATTAACGACAGTTTTAGTGACCCACAGTATTGAAGAGGCTGTTTTTCTGGGCAGTCGAATTTTAGTGCTTGTGGATGGTCGGTTGATTATGGGATATGAACGAAAGATTGACCGATTTTTAGCCCCTTTAGTTTATCTTACTTATCCAATTCCAAAAATTGTCTTCCTTCCCCTAATTCTCTTGTTTCTAGGCTTGGGAGACCAATCAAAGATTTTTCTGATTACCTTCATTGTTTTCTTTCAAATATTAGTCACAACTCGGGATGCAGTCCGCAAAGTTCAATCTGAAACGATTTCCTCGCTACGGTCCTTAGGTGGAAATCGTGCCCAAGTTTATCGGTACGTGCTTTTACCCGCAAGTTTGCCGGATGTTTTGACCGCTCTTCGCCTGAGCATGGGAACAGCTATTGCTGTCTTGTTCTTTGCCGAATCATTTGCCACGACTGAAGGGCTGGGATACTTCATTATGGATTCTTGGAGCCGAGCTGTTCCAGATGAGATGTTCGCAGGAATTATTATGATGGCTCTGTTAGGGGTCAGTTTGTTTGTTGTCGTAGATCTCTTGGAAAAGGTCCTTTGCCGTTGGCAGGATTTAAAAGGGAACTGAGCGAACTATCTCTAACTAACCAAGAAGGTCAATATGCATAGTATCCTATGGTTATAGAACAATAGTGTACTAAAGGAGTGAAAAACCGTGGCTGAATTCAAAGAAATAAGTAGTTCTCAAATGTTGAGTGATGTTCTCAACGAGTCGTGTCAGCGCAAAATTGTTATTTTCAAACACAGCACGACGTGTCCAGTGAGTGCTCGAGCCTGGAGTGAGGTTCAGAATTTTATCAGTGAAAGTACGAATGAGGTCCTTGTAACCATGATCAAGGTAATTGAATCTCGTCCGGTTTCCAATCAAGTGGCTGAAGAGTTAGGGATCAAGCATCAATCTCCTCAAGTGCTCCTCGTGAGTGATCGACAGGTTTTGTGGAATGCTTCTCATCAGTCAGTGACAGAAAGTAATATTATTAAGGCACTGGAAGGGGAGTCCCAGCCTTTCAATATAAGCCTATAATATAGCCTATGAGACCTATTTATACTTTTTCCTTAGACTCAAAACACGCCCTTAGTTAATGCTGAGGGCGTTAGTTTATGTTCTATTTAGACAAAGTAGCCTAATGAAGAGACTTAATCAGGCTAACTTTTACAAATACTAGAATAAATAAAGGTGATTGAATAGCAATCAGAGAATATATAGCTATTTTCTCGTACCTACTCTGGAGTTGGAACACAATGATTAAAGTGTTTTAGTGCTTAGAGGATATTAGTAAGGGGGTGCCAGCTACTCATGAAGTATAGAAAATTTGAGTTTAGACTTAATGACGGGGCTGCTCTTTTTGCTCGGGAGTGGCGACCTGAGCACGATGTTAAGGGAGTTGTTTGCCTTGTCCATGGAATGGGAGAACATAGTGGTCGGTATGCTCATTTGGCCTTGGCCTTAACCCAAGCAGGCTACGCACTAATGAGCTATGATCAACGTGGCCATGGAAAATCGTTGGGTCAGCGAGGCCATACATCGTCCTATGAAACCCTGTTGGATGATATTGAATGTTTCAAACAAGAGTGTTTAAATCATTTTCCAAAGATACCTTTTTTCCTATATGGACATAGCCTAGGTGGTAACCTAGTACTTAATTATTGTTTACGCCGCCAGCCTAAATTCCAGGGAGTTATTGTAACGAGTCCTTGGCTTCGCTTGACCATTGAACCATCTGCGCGTGTTAGACTTTTAGCCTCATTAATGAATAAAGTTTGGCCTACTTTTTCACTGCCGAGTGGTATCGATGTTTATGCTTTATCTCATGATCTCAGCATTCTCGATACTTATAACTTAGATCCTCTTGTCCACGACCGAATTTCTGTCCGAATGTTTACGACGGTAGACCAGGCAGGATTCTGGGCGGTGGAAAATGCTGCCCAGTTTGATTTACCCTTGTTACTCATGCACGGCGGGAACGATCGCATTACATCCTCTGATGCTTCGTCAAAATTTGCTGCACAGATCAAGAAAGACTGTACCTTGAAAATTTGGCCCGGCTTGTATCATGAGCTTCATAATGAACCCGAAAAGACAGAAATAATAGCCTATTTAATAAACTGGTTAGATTCTCTGACCATCGAAGCTAAAAATAGTCAATAATTTATGATATAATTATTAATTATACCTTACTCTAAAATGGGGTAAGGTATTTCGATGTACAAGGTGTAGAGGTGTAACATGGAGGCAACAAGGGAGATCTATTGGAATATTGACGGTAAGGGCATCATGTATATCATTGCTCTGATAGCATTGATCATTTTCGTAGTGGGCTTTATCCAAAAGATTCGCAGCTGGCATAGGGGACGCCCTATCGTTTACGATAACCTAGGTCTAAGATTTAAGCTGTTTTTTTCAGCCATTATCAACCATGACAGAGGAGTTTTTAGGGGAAGCTTTCGACGGTTCATGCATTTGAGCGTTTTTTATGGGTTTCTAATGTTAACCTTCGGAACGTTGGTCATTGCCATCCAGGATCACTTTGAAATTCCGCTCTTCTATGGAAAGAAGTATTTAATTCTTAGCTTATTGCTTGACTTATTTGGATTATTGACCATGATAGGCATTGTAATGGCCACCTATAAACGATATATTTATAAACCGGATCATGAAGAATACTCCTATGATGACGCGATTTTGCTTATCCTTGTTTTTACGATCCTCTTTACTGGTTTCCTGTTAGAGGGCTTGCGGATATATTCAACTGCTGATCCTTGGGCCTGGTGGTCACCTGTAGGTCTAATGTTCTCCGTAGTAACTCAAAAATCCGGATTATCCCTTCCAATGGCCTTAGACCTGCATGGTTTTCTTTGGTATTTTCATATGCTTTTAACCTTTAGCTTTATCGCCTATATTCCTTATTCAAAATTGTTTCACATGGTGGCATCACCGCTGAACATTTTCCTTAGATCATTCTCTCCATCAGGCACCTTGACTCCAATTGCTATCCTTCCTAACGGTGCAGAGAAGATTGGTGCTGGACGTCTTGAAGAGTTTACGAAGAAACAGCTTCTCGAATTAGATGCTTGTATTTCCTGTGGAAGGTGTCAAAAGGGTTGCCCAGCCTATATGAGTGGAACACCTTTATCTCCCAAAAAAGTGATCCAAAGTTTGAAAAGGCACGCTACAGAAAGGAACTCTCTATTCAGAAGAGACCTCTCTAAAGCATCCCTGATAATCGATAAGGTTATTTCTAAAGAATCATTATTAGCTTGTTCGACATGTGGACTTTGCGAAGAAAAATGTCCAATGTCTATCGAACATGTTAAAAGAATCGTTGACATGCGCAGAAGCTTAAGCTCTGAGGATAAAAGCTATCCGCTTGAGGTTCAGTCAATCTTTGAGACTCTCTCTAGTAAGGGAAATCCTTGGGGATTAAGTCAAGCTAATAAGTATTATTTTGCTGGTGAGTCACAAATTCCTCAACTTAGTGAAAAGAAGCAGACAGATATCCTCTATTGGGTGGGGTGTTTTGGATCCTATGAATCCAGAAATCAGAAAGTCTCTCAGGCTATGTTCAAAATTTTAGATAAAGCGGGAATCGATTACGCTGTTTTGGGAATGGAAGAAAAATGTTGTGGAGATTCCGTAAGGCGTCTGGGTAATGAGAAGCTCTTTCAACAATTAGCCCACGAAAACATCCTAAATTTAAACCGCTATGAATTTAAGACCATCGTGACTCATTGTCCTCATTGTTTCAACACTCTTAAAAATGAGTATCCTCAGTTCGGTGGGAATTATCAAGTAATACACCATTCCGAATTCATTTTAGATCTTATTAAGTCTCAAAAAATAAACCTAAAGGGAGTCCAAAAAGGCAAAGTCACCTTTCATGATCCCTGCTATTTAGGGAGATATAATGCTCTATATCAGGCACCCAGAGAGGTCTTAGCCTCAATTCCAGGGTTAGAACTGGTAGAAATGAAGAATAATCGGACTTGGGCCTTCTGTTGTGGAGGGGGCGGTGGTCGAGTATGGGTAAAAAATGAAAGCGACGCAAAGGATGCACGAATTAATGACTTGTTGGTAAAGAAAGCTCTGAGAACTGAATCTGATATCCTGGCCAGCGCATGCTCGTTATGTTTAACGACGTTAACAGAAGCAATTTCTACTTTAGAGGCAGATATTGAAAATAAGGATATTGCAGAACTCGTAAGCGACGCTCTTGATTAAACAGAGAAAACTTGGCCAACCGCCAAGCCTTTAGGCTTTGGCGGTTGGCCGAATGTAAGTTTAGTATTTGGATTCTAATGGGATGACCAGCCAAGCAACCAGATAGGCTAAAAATCCTGTTCCTCCTAAGAAGAGAAGAAGTATTGCACCAATCCGTACGAGGCTGGGATCTAAATTTAGGTATTCGGCCAATCCTCCGCATACACCACCGAGTTGTTTATCAAGGTTAGATCGATACAAGCGTTTCGACATAACTTTCCCTCCCTTTCAAATTATCTTTCTAAAATTTATGTTCTAGGCTGTTTGTGTATCACACTCTTAATACGTAGTAAGAGCTATATTTGTTACACTTTGAGGAAATAAATATTTAGTGCTTAATTACTTGGAGAATATTGTAAAAAATAGAGAAGAGTTTTTACCGGTCGATGGTAAAGACTCTTTTTTTAACGTTATTAAACTGTCTTTGTTACAATTCTGGTTGGAGGCAATTTGTTTACCTTCTGCATATGCTGTAAATACACACCAAAGTGGAAAGTGTAATCTGAGGCCAAACAGAACATATCTATAGTATTGACGAAACTTGTCAGTAAATAATTCCTATAAAATGAAAGGAAAAACAATTGCCAAGGAGAATGATAACTAAAACCACGAATTTGCGTATTTTTTATTGTTAGGGTTGTTCACTTGACAGCAGTTAAATAAATAATAATGTTGAATAAAGTATTGGAGGTACATAATCTATGTTTAAGGATAAAGAAAGCTTTAAGCAAGCCTTTTTGATGAAGTTAATTGAGGGGGAAGGAATTACTACAGATGAAGCAACCTCTTGGGATAAATTTGTTACCTTGGTCTTGTTGCTAAAAGAAAAAACGAGCTATTATCGGGCCATAAACAAAAACTCAATTTCTCAAGGCAAGCAAGTCTATTACTTTTCCATGGAGTTTCTGATCGGTAAGCTTCTGCATAATTATTTGGTAAACTTTAAGATCGAGGATCTAGTGAGAGCTGGTTTATTAGAGTTAGGTATTAATCTCGATGAGCTATTGGAGCAAGAAGTAGATCCTGGCCTAGGTAATGGGGGGTTAGGAAGATTAGCAGCTTGTTTCCTCGATTCGATGGCTTTCTTAGGAATTGATGGTCATGGTAATGGGATTCGCTATAAGTATGGGTTATTTGAACAAAAGATTGTTGGCGGCCACCAAGTTGAGGTGGCGGATAACTGGCTTAAGAATGGTTATCCATGGGAAACAAGAAAGCCGGATAAGGCCGTGATTGTTAAATTCAAGGGAACTGTGAGAACTGAGTTCAGAGATGGGCGAGCAATCTTTAACCATGAGAACTATGAACAAGTCTTAGCTGTGCCTTATGATGTTCCGATTATGAGTTATGACAATTCAAGGTATATCAATAACTTAAGGTTATGGAGTGCTGAAACGATCTGCAGCGAACTAGATTTGGCCTGTTTCAATCGTGGCGAGTTCAATCAAGCCACCAGTTTTAAGTCGGAAGTAGAGGCAATTTCCTATATTCTATACCCAGATGATAGTAGTCGAGCAGGAAGAGAGTTAAGGCTTAAACAAGAATATTTCTTTGTTGCTGCAGGGTTAGGGACGATTGTACGAAGTTATAAAAAAAGGAACCATTTAAGTTCTTTACATGACTTCTCTCGACGTGTCTCAGTTCATATCAATGATACTCATCCAGTGTTATGTATTCCTGAGCTGATGCGCATCTTGATCGATGAAGAAAGAATGGGCTGGGATGAAGCTTGGAATATCACTGTCAACACTATGTCATTTACCAATCATACGGTTATGCCAGAAGCTATGGAAAAATGGCCAATTGAGATGGTTAAAAATCTTTTGCCAAGAATTTATTTAATTATTGAGGAAATCGATCGAAGATTTAAAGAAGATTTAACTGCCCGTTATATGGATGATGAGGAAGTGATACGCAACACCCATATTTTAAAAGATGGCTATGTTTGGATGGCTAATTTGGCTATTATCGGTAGTTCATCTGTCAACGGGGTTGCGCAATTACATACCAAAATTCTTAAGAATGAGGTTTTTAAAGATTACTATCGAGTTTTTGGCTACAAATTTAATAATAAAACAAATGGAGTTAATCACAGGCGATTTTTATTAGCTGCAAATCCTAAATTATCTCACTTGATCACAGAGGCAATCGGCCCCAACTGGCAGGAAGATGCCGGAGAACTCACGAAACTTCACGTCTTAAAGGATGATGATAGTTTTTTGGAACAACTCGCTAAGGTTAAATACGAAAACAAATGCCGATTAGCCGAGCGGGTTAAGTCAAAATATGGGCTGGTCCTTGACCCGCAGTCAATTTTTGATGTTCAAGTGAAGAGAATTCATGCTTACAAACGACAATTGCTCAACGTGTTGAAGATCATGCACTTATATAATAAAGGGTTAAATGAGCCGGAGGCTTTGTCAGGATCACAAACGTTCATTTTCGGTGGAAAGGCCGCGCCGGGCTATCACTATGCTAAAACTGTGATTAAGCTGATTAATACTCTGAGCACAAAAATTGAACAAGATTCTCGGGTCAACCAAAAACTTAAGGTCGTATTCTTAGAGAACTTTAATGTCTCTCAAGGAGAATTGATTTATCCAGCAGCTGACATTAGTGAACAGATCTCTACTGCCAGTAAAGAAGCTTCCGGAACAGGAAATATGAAATTCATGATGAATGGGGCCCTCACCTTAGGAACTTTAGATGGAGCCAATGTCGAAATTAAAGAAGCTGTAGGTGAGAATAATATCTTCATCTTTGGGCTTAGCGCTGAACAAGTATTGGCTTATACCTGTGATGGAGGATATAAGCCATGGGATGAATACCACAACAACTATGATATTAGAACGTGTGTGGATCAATTAAATAGTGGATTTTTCGATAATATGGGTGAAGAATTTAGGACATTATATGATTCCCTGATGATCTATAATGACGAGTTTTTTGTCTTAAAAGATTTTAGTTCATATCTCGAAATGCATCAAAAGCTCCAAGTGCTTTATCTGAATCAAAAGGATTGGAACCAAATTTGTTTGGCCAATATTGCTAATTCAGGAGTCTTTTCCAGTGATAGAACGATTAGAGAATATGCCGATTGGATATGGAAGATTAGATACCGAACCGTGAACAGTATTTCTTCTCAGAATCGCTCGCGGATATTCTAAATGGCATTAACTATGTAGTCTATGCTCTCTCGAACGATCCCTATCTTGTTGAGTGTTCACAATTTTCCACTTGCTAAAGAGGATAGTAAGAAGCACTTACAAAGTATTCTGGGACTTCCTTTAAGCGGAGATGCCTAAATCATATGCGTAATAGTGAGTGTCGTAAAAACCCGGCTTTTCTTAAAGGAGGAAAACCGGGTTTTTTCGACATTTTTCTAGCTAATCTATAAAAACTATTGACTTGAATTACAATCATGCACTATAATAAATCCTAATCTATTATAAACATATCGGAATACATATGTATTAAATTAGTTATAACATATGGATCCAAGTGAGTTTTCTTCTCCGATATCCAACTTACTGAGTCGGGATTGGTTCGGCTAAGCTTAGCTTAGCTTAGCTAGAGTTAAGATTGACCGAAGAAAGCTTTCCTTAGGGATTCATCGTATCAAAATAGAAAGCGAGTGTTGAAGAGATGGCTAAGCTTGATAATAAGTCGTTAAAAAAAAATGGGTTTTATGAGGCAGATTCAGGTGGATACTTTTTCAATGAGAATAAAGGTTGTCGGAGGTCAATTAAGAGCAGAAAAGTTAAAAAAGGTCTATGAAATTGCTCAGGTCTATGGCGATGGATATATTCATATTACATCAAGACAAGGGATTGAAATCCCTTTTATTAAGCTTGAGAATATTGATACCATAAAAAAGGAATTACTTAAAGCGGGATTAGAGCTAGGGTCTAGTGGGCCTAGGGTAAGAGCAGTTACCGCTTGTCTGGGAAGCGCTATCTGTCCAAGCGGCTTGATTGATACAACAGCACTTGCCAATCAACTTGATAAACGATATTTTGCCAAAGACCTTCCCCATAAGTTTAAAATGGGAGTTACAGGGTGTCGGAATAACTGTTTGAAAGCGGAAGAAAATGACCTTGGGGTAAAAGGTGGCATTCAACCGAGCTGGGAGAAGATGGACTGTAGTTTCTGCGGCATATGTCAAGCTGGGGAATCGACTAGATCCAACGGGAGCCATTAGTTTTCCTGTCTATTATTCAGCAACATTTAGCCATCCCGCACTTGGTGAAAGTACTGGCTTTGATTATTCACGTTCAGGTAATCCTACCCGTCAGGTTTTGGAACAGGCGATTGCCCAGTTAGAAGGGCGGATTAGAGGCTTTGCCTTTTCTTCAGGTATGGCAGCGATTACAACTTTATTAGGCTTGTTTAAATCCGGTGATCACTTAATTCTTACTGAGGATTTGTACGGGGGTACATATCGCTTATTGAATAATGTCTTTTGTAATTATGGAATAGAGGTCTCGTTTGTTGACACAAGCGATATAACTAGCGTTTGTAAGGCCTTAAAACCCAGTTCTAAGGCTATAATCTTTGAAACTCCTACCCAATCCGTTACTGCGAATAGCAGATATTAAGACTCTGTCCGAATTGGCTAAATCTAAAAACCTCTTGAGTATTGTAGACAACACCTTTATGACCCCAATTTTACAACGCCCTTTAGAATTGGGTGCAGACATTGTCATCCATAGTGCTACCAAATTTCTGGGAGGACATAATGATGTTATAGCAGGTTTAGTAGCCGTCAAAAATGAACAACTAGCAGAAAAAATTAGCTATTTGCAGAATGCTATGGGAGCAGTTTTAGGTCCCCAAGATTCTTGGTTATTAATTCGAGGATTAAAGACGTTAGGCCTGCGTATCACTGCCCAAGAAACAAATGCTAAGGGTCTTGCTCAGTGGTTATCGACTCATTCTCTAGTGGCAAAAACCTATTATCCAGGGCTAACAGACCATCCGGGTCATAATGTTTTAAAAACGCAGGCGGAGGGCTTCGGGGCTATAATCTCTTTCGAATTAAAAGCAGTAGAGCTTATCCCTAAGGTCCTACGGCAAGTCAAAATTATTTCTTTTGCAGAAAGTCTAGGTGGAGTGGAGAGCTTAATAACTTATCCTTGGACTCAGACCCATGCAGATATACCTATTCAAACCAGAGAGCGCTTGGGAGTTAATGACCGTTTACTTAGATTCTCAGTAGGAATTGAAGATGTTCAGGATTTAATAGACGATTTATCACAGGTTTTGGGCTAAAGGTTAGTATTGGAAAATAGATTATTTGGAGGAATTCTAATGTCTTATAGAGTAGCTGTGGCAAGTAGTGATGGTAAGTATATTAATCAACATTTTGGTAGAGCAAGACAATTTTTAATTTTTGATGTTAACGATAATAAATATGAGTTCTATGAATTGCGAAAAAATGATCCACTTTGTTCCGGTCAGGATCATAACGAGGATCAAATGTCAAGAACGGTGGAACTGCTGGCTGATTGTAGAGAGGTATTGGTAAGTCAAATTGGTCCAGGAGCCATACAAGCTTTGGCTTTAAAAGGAATAAAATACCGCATAGTGCCCGATTTTATTGAGGATGTACTGAAAAGTATAAATCAAGAATTTGACATTGGAAGTAATTAATAGAATAATAGGTATAATAGATTTATTAATCTTTTGTATATTTAAAATAAGTCTATTATATTTTTGGCAATTGGAGAGGGGTAAATTTGAAAAAATTTATTGGGGTTTTTCTAAAGGGTCTCTTAGTCCTAACTCCTGTAGCAATTACATTTTACATTCTATATAGTATGTTTTTACTAACTGATGGCTTATTTAAAGGGATGCTGGAGCGTGCGGGCTTATATTTTCCTGGGTTCGGAGTGATTGTTACACTCGCCGTGATCTTTCTAGTAGGTTTATTAGCCTCAAACTGGTTGACGAACCGATTCCTAAATTATTTAGATAAGATCTTTAATAAAGTGCCACTTCTTGGTAGTATCTATGGAATTATTAAAGACACTGTGAATTCTTTTTCAGCGAATAAAAAAGGCTTTTCTCGTTTAGTCGTGGTCAATATGTCCAATGAACTTAAGCTTTTGGGATTCCTCACGAATGATGAAGAAAGCGCATTTATTCCAAAGGGTTACGTGGCAGTCTACTTAATGCAATCAATGCAATGGGCCGGAAATCTCATTCTTGTGCCGGAAGAGAAAGTTCAACAGCTCGAAGTATCTTCTGAAGATGCCTTAAAGTTTATTGCTTCTGCTGGGCTTTTAAGTAAGAAGGCAACTTAACGAATGCCTATTGATCAGTAAATCATAATCATGGATGGCAGTTTGCTGCTCAGGAGCGTTTAAGTTTGTTATTTAAGTCATTTAAGGCTTGCCCAAGTAGGGCAAGCCTTAAATTTTAATAATGAAAAAGCTGACTTTTTAACTTGATAAATTACTCGGGGAGAAACGTTGCGCAATCTGTCATTTCAGTATTTTTGGCATTTGGAGATTGAACTTCGATCTTGTCTGCATAGCAATGATCTCCGCTACCATAATAATGGCAAGTATTTACTACACATTTAATTCCACCGTTAGGTTGAGGCATCTTTTGAGCGCGTCCTGACATTTTGACATCCTCCTTTATTTTCAATTCCCTAATATTATTGTCCAGATTCTCAGATTATATGAATACCAATTTCTAACGTTATTGTTTTGCTTGTATTTAATAATGCTTCGGATGATCTAAAACAGTATGACGTAAGCCAAAACCAAAATATCCTAATTAAAGTGGATAGCTGTATGATATAATATTGATTAAATTCACAAAAGCTAGCTTTAATATTTTTTGCCTTATCAGTCAAGAGCCATAGAATAAAGCGTTTTACCGTTCGATTAACAGCAGGATAAGGAGAGTCGTCAATAATGGATATGAAGCTCGAAAAGAAGAGACTGGCACCCTTTAAAGCGAAGGCGAACGAATATCTTAAGGATAAGAAAAAATCGTTAGGCCTTCTCAATGAAGCATTGCAAAAAGCTACTACGAACCGAACCGCATTGGGTGAAACCTGGGAGAAGTTACAGCTATTATTCGGGGTGTTAAGAGATTGGATTAACGGCAACTATAAGGAGATGCCCAAGCGCTCACTTTTGATAATTGTCTTAGGGATCGTCTATTTCGTTTCTCCTCTGGACGGAATCTTCGACTATATTCCCTTTGCAGGGTTAGTGGATGACGCTGCAGTAGCGGGCTTTGTCATTACTCAAGTTAGTGTTGATCTAGACAGATATAAACTATGGAAAAAGCAAGTCGAATCCGGAATAGAATCAGATCAACCAGATAGCTAATTAGTTCAACACAATACATCAACTTCCTAAGAGTGTGTGATTATGATGGAATTAGTCTACAATATTGAACACTCAGTGCGTATAGATAGTGCTCTTGTCCAAAAAATGAAATTGATTTTTTAAATAAGTAAGGTGGAAGTAAGAAATAGTACTTCCACCTTACTTATTTTTATGTGAATCAAATCAATCCAAGCTAGACATAAATTGTGTGATATTTATTAAATATTCCTAAAATTCTATCTATACTAGGAGAAAAATTAGTTGTAAAATTATATTAAGGTACAAACTCTAAATAAATCTAGCTAGAAAAGCGGGTGAGCTAATGAAGAGGATATCGGGATTTACCAAATCGTTACTAATGTCTGAAATAAAAATTAACCAATCCTATGTTCAGCAAATAGCAGAAGTGATCGCAGCAGTGATAGAATTTGAGGTTGCAATCATTGATAAAAATTTAGAAGTTATCGCAGGGACCGGAAAATATCGGGGTGAGATTGGTATTGTTTACGGCGAAGGATCTATCACGGAGCAAATCATTAATAGTGGTGGCAATTTTATCTTAGATGATGAACCACTTAAACATAGGATTTGCAAAGACTGTAATCAAAAAATTATCTGCAAACTCAAAGCCGCAATACTTTCTCCAATCGTATTAAACGGATATGTAATTGGAACAATATCAATTTTTGCTTTCGATGAAGTGGAAAAGAATCAGCTGCTTTCTAACCGAGACAAGTTGCAAGATTTTTTAATGAAGATTTCAGCCTTAACAAGTAGTAAGATTGGTGAGAATCAAATGCATGGTCGCCTCTCATTAATGGCAAACCAATTTAGCGCTGTCATAAACTCTATTGTCGAGGGACTCGTAGCGATTGATCATGCAGGTTTTATAACCCATATTAATAAATCTGCCGAAAAGTTATTGAGTATTTCTACTCAACAAGCTTGTGGGCAACACATTAATGATATTTTCCCTGAGTTTTCTGTTCCTAAAGTGTTGAGCTTTGGACAACATTATGCCGAACAAGAAATCAAGTTTAAAAACAAGGAAGAACTATGCTTATTTATCAGTACGATTACACCTATAAAAATGGATCAGGAAATTATCGGTTTGGTTATTTCCTTCCGAAGCATTCGTGAGCTGCGAAAATTAGCAGGACGATTGATTCGAGAAGATCGCAAATATACTCTTGACGGAATATTAGGGACCAGTAAAGCGATGACTATGCTTAAGCAAAAAATGCAACTTGTCGCTGCAACAGACTCGACAATCTTAATTACAGGCGAGAGTGGAACCGGTAAAGAGTTATTTGCCCGAGCTATTCACGAAGAAAGCCATCGAAAAAACGGCCCATTTATCGCCATAAATTGCGGAGCTATTCCGGAGGCGCTCCTGGAGAGCGAACTTTTTGGGTATGAAGAAGGAGCCTTCACGGGAGCTAGTCGCGGTGGTAAACCAGGAAAATTCGAACTAGCGGATGGTGGAACAATATTTCTCGATGAAATTGGTGACATGCCGATGCATCTTCAGGTGAAGTTGTTACG
>NZ_JUEE01000113.1:0-9860 GCF_000802135.1 Desulfosporosinus sp. BICA1-9 | reverse complement strand
TTTGTCGAGAGTTCGACCGATGGCATAGTCATTCAAATCCTTAGGGGTGATACCTTCTCCAAAGAAAAACTCTGTATCAATCCCACGGAACCGGTCTTTGATAAGACTCAAAGGTGCGCGTATATCAAAAAAGGTAGCCAGAATGACTGCTTTCGCCAAGTGACCCGGTGTGACTTTGCACTGTTCATCATCCCACTCCACAGATTCATTGATGAAATCCACGAAGCCTATCGTCTCTAATATCTTGTTGGCCAGTGCTAAGATTAGCGGAATAGTGTGCCTTTGTTCCTCTACTCCATGAACATATTTCCTTTTGACAGGCTTTCGACTGCGTTTTGGTCTTGCTTTTTGTTTTTTAGATTTTTTTGCCATGATGAGACACCTCCCACCCAAAGGTAGACTTTTAATCTCATCATAATTGACGGAAGGTTGTTTGTCCAGTACTAAAAATCCAAATTTACCACTCATTGAGTAAGAGCCCATATGTTGGCTCTTGATTTACAAACGATAAATACCGTTTGTTGCGGCAGGCGCTCATAAAAAGTTTGGTTTTTAGTCTTAATTGCATAGATTGATAAACCGTGTTCATTGACCTTGTTTCATGTTTTACATAAGGTGCGCCAGAAAATATCAGTGAGTTATTGGGTGAGTGCCGAATATGGGATAAAATGGCAACAAAGACATTAATAAAAAAAAGAAGCCAATAACCGTAATATTTCAGTTATTGGCTAAGATGCATTTTGGTTAGTCCAGATCATTATAATTTTTCCAAGTGGCTAATATCATCGTCCAATAGTATCAGACTTTATTATTCAGTGACAGACTTTATTATTAGTGAACAACACTAACCTTATTAATATTGAACTCCTGAAACAAAGACCTAAGTTTTTTAATAACTTTATTCCCTAATTTAACATCTTTATTTCCTTTTTAACAACTTTATTCTGGATAAACAAATACCCTTACCCACACTTCGAGTAACCACAGTGCGTACAAACAACACAACCGCTTTCATGGTTGATCGACATGCCACACTCTGGGCAAGCATTTTCTGGAGCAACATTGGCATGGGCTTTTTTAACAACTACCTTTTCTGTCGCGGATTTCCCTCGCCCGACAGCTTCGGGCTTTTCAGTCGCTGGCACTTGTTGTTGCGTGCCTATGTGACCTTTAGTAAAGTTTATTCCTACCTCGTTATATTTCCTAATCACTCGAGCAATGGCATCAGGGCAAGATGTGACATTAACCCCTTCACGGCGCATACAGGCTGGGCAGCGAATACCTTTGATCTGTTCAGTAATTGCATCAACGGATAATCCTGAACGTAGGGTTATGGAGATCAACCGAGCTGTTGCCTCGGATTGAGATGAACATCCTCCTGCACGACCGGTATTTGTAAAAACTTCACAAATTCCTTTTTCGTCCGCATTAACACTTACATATAGATTTCCGCACCCGATTTTTATTTTCTCCGTAACGCCTATAGTCGTAGTCGGTCTTGGCCGAGGAACGACCGTGTTCACCTCAGGAATAAACGGTATTTTGGGAACAGACCATTGTTCCGAGACCCCTTGGTCTTTCGTCTTATCATCCTGGGTTTGTGCGGCTATGGTACCCGTAGAAAGCACCTGTTCTTCTCGACTACCATCACGATAGACCGTTAATCCTTTGCAGTTTAGTTCATCCGCCAATCGATACGCTTCAGTAATTTCGTCTCGTGTCGCAGAGTTAGCAAAGTTGATCGTTTTAGAGACCGCATTATCCGTATATTTCTGGAACGCTGCCTGAATTCGGATATGCCATTCAGGCGCAATCTCTTGGGCCGTGGTAAACACTTCTTGTACCCAGTTTGGGACTTCAGGTAACCCTAGGACTGTCCCAATTTCTGCAATCTTTTGCGTGAGTTCTTGGGAGTAGAAACCAAACTCTTTAGCAAACGCTTCAAAGAGCGGATTTACTTCTACTAAAGCTGTTCCATCCATCACCGTTTTAGTGTAGGCAACTGCAAACAGCGGTTCTACCCCACTCGAAGCGGCACAAATCATAGAAATGGTTCCGGTAGGAGCTATGGTTGTCAGAGTAGCATTCCTGAGCTTCATCACCCCGTCATAAATAGAGCCCTCATAATTTGGAAAAGCTCCCCGTTCTTCAGCTAATCGCTGAGATTCAATACGGGCTTCGGTTTGAATAAATTTCATAACCTTTTCTGCATATTCGACTGCCTCTTCAGTAGCATACGAGGTCTGAAGTAAAATCAGCATATCTGCAAATCCCATGACGCCTAGTCCGATTTTTCGATTTCCTTTCACTACTTCATCAATAATTGGTAGCGGGTACTGATTAGCATCAATTACGTTGTCAAGGAAGCGAACCGATAATCGTGTCACCTGACTCAAACGTTCCCAGTTGATTACCATTTTTCCGTCTTTTTCGATGACCATTAGTTTCAAATTGATCGAGCCCAAGTTGCAGGCTTCATTTGGGAGCAATGGTTGCTCTCCACAATTATGCACATAAACTCCGTTGGCATCGAAAGCGTTCACCCCTGGAACTTGAGCATCATAAACCTCCATCTCTCCTGCTGGGAGACATTCGGTCACACTAGCCAGAAAGCGTTCTCTATTTATAGATCGTTGATACCCCTCTAAGCGCTCTTTAAGGGTTTGCATTTTTTTGTTGTTACTAAATCCAATTATTTCTGAGAAAACAGTTAAATTATCTTGGGATATCGAAAGTTCATGCCCTGGCTGAACCTCATAGTCCTGATGACCGCCCTTACCGTCCGGCATAGATTTATATCCAGAAGCTTTGCGATCCCTGTAAATCGTAGAAGCCATGCCTAAACGATTCAACATCCGCTGAACTATCTGAAGCGCCACAGGGTCCTTTTGCCATAACCTAACGGAAACTCCCTTGTCCTGAGAACCGACTACGGTCCCATCCGTATCAAAAAGACCTCTTAACAATCCTCTATGGAACTCAGAACTTGTTCTTTCCAGATCCTCAGTTAGCTTTTTTTCCTTTGGAAAAATGCCAAATTCTCCTGCCAAATCGCGCAAGGATGCTAACTTCATCCGATGTTCGCTTCTATCACTGATTACCTTTTGGAAGCCTTGAAAATCACTACGATGTCGCAAGGAAGAAGCAGCCTTCTCTGCAGCTTCTATCATGGACTCCGCTTCCTGATTTTCTCCCCATACAGAGATGATTCCACCTTCTTCTTTTAACGTCCCATCTCCTAATAGTAAGCCTAAAAGGTAACCTTCTTCGAAACTCCCCTTGCCAGACCAGTTAAGTCCCCGATTATTTGAAAGAAGGATTTGATCCCCTTGTTTTAATTCACCAGCAGGTTTCCACTCCTCAGTGATCTGCTCTCGGGTCACTTTCGCCGCAACCCGAACTAGATGATCACTGGTTACTTTAATCTCATAGCCGCGGTCAGTCTTGATGTTTAGAACTTGTTTAGTCCCGGTTGAAAAGAACCCTTTTGAACTCGTTTGATAGTATTCTCCATTTAATGCTAGCTTTAAATCCTGACCTAAAACCGTTTTGACTTGTGCTGGGCCATGGTCTGTAAGAATCCAAGTATCTCCCGTTACACAAGGATTCGTGGCTTCAATCTCTCCTTGCAGCGGGGTAGGATTTCCCTTATTTAAGCGATCGAGAAAGACAATTCCAGGTTCTCCATTTTGCCAAGCATGATCCACAATTTTATTAAAGACCTCTGGCGCAGATAATTGTCCGACTGGACTGCCCGTGTGGGGGTCTATGAGATCATAAGGACGCCCTTCTCGAACGGCTAGCATAAATTCTTCCGTAATTCCGACAGATATATTAAAGTTGGTAATTTCTTTGTTATCTTCTTTGCACTGAATGAAATCTATAATATCCGGATGATCGACACGAAGAATTCCCATATTAGCTCCCCGTCGGGTACCGCCTTGCTTAACTGCTTCCGTGGCAGAATTAAAAACTTTCATAAAAGAAATAGGACCAGATGCCACTCCACCGGTTGATCGGACCATGCTATTCTTGGGGCGTAAACGTGAAAAGCTGAAACCAGTCCCTCCACCAGATTTATGAATAATTGCTGCGTTTTTAATCGCATCAAAAATTTTCTCCATGCTATCTTCAATCGGCAAAACAAAGCAGGCACTTAATTGACCAAGATCTCGACCGGCATTCATCAGTGTAGGCGAGTTTGGCATGAACTCCAGGTTCGCCATCATGGTGTAAAATTCTTTAGCTAAGGCTTGGGTTTCTTTTTTCCCCTTGCCATATTGAGTCTCTTCAATCTCTGCAACCACACTAGCTACTCTGTAAATCATGTCTTCTGCAGATTCTACAACTTTTCCATCAATTTGTTTAAGATACCGTTTTCCCAATACAACACGTGCATTAGACGTCAAATTAGCCTTGATCCAGGTTTTTGGTGCTTGTCCCTCGAAACTCAACTCGAATCCCCAACTTTCCTTATTAACTCTTTTAACTAGCTTTTCTACTCGGAAGTTTTGCGCTTTTCGATAAGATCTTTTAGCTCTTCCATAAAACGTTGTATATCTCGAAACTGACGATAGACGGAGGCAAAACGTATGTAGGCTACTTCGTCCAAACTAAAGAGGTGTTCCAAGACAGCTTCTCCCACCTCGGCACTCGACACCTCACGCTCGTGGCTATTGCGGAGAGTTTTTTCAATCCCGTAAGCCACATCCTCAATTTGGTCTCTAGAAATTGGTCGTTTTTCACAAGCCCTAAGCATGCCAGCCAACATTTTAGAACGTGAAAATTCCTCTCGTCGACCTTCTTTTTTTACAACAACGAGCGGAGAATCCTCAAATTTTTCAAATGTGGTGAACCGACGCAAACAGTGATCACATTCTCTGCGCCTACGGACAGTAGTTCCTTCATCAACTTGCCGGGAGTCAGAAACTTTCGTTTCCACGTTTCCGCAAAAAGGACAGTGCACAATTTCACCCCACTACATATAGTATGCTTTAAATTAAACCATACTATATGTAGTGTGTCAACACCCCAGTTGGACATTAATTTGCCTCGCACCTCTCTCCAACGCCGCTTTCTGTTCATTATCTCTCTGTCTAATTCTAAGACCCACTTCCACAGGAGTAAGTTCAACTTCACTGCCTATTTTTCGGAATGTGCAAGCTATATCCATCAAAAATCCAAGTCAACATTAGTGACTCTATCGCTCATCTGTCATTCATCAATTGAACTCAAAAGGGGCAGACTAACTATTGTAACCTTAAATAATATTATCTGAAGAAGGAAGTGACATAATCGTGATTAAAAAATTCCCCACAGAAAAAAACCCTAATCCCAATACAAAACCAATTCCATCTCGTCCGGAAGATCAACCAAGTATGGATTCTAGAGACGGCCATGGGCTTTCAAAAGAAGAAGCCTTACGGTCAAAGAAATAGCATGACCATAAAAGGAGACATCACTTCATAGTAATTGAAGTAATGTCTCCTTTTGTATCAGGGCAAGCAAATCGGATGCTACTAAGGAATTATTAAGTTTATGCGGTCACAGTCTCCTCCGTGGCTACAGCCACCTGCGCTTCAGCAGCAGATTTTGCTTGAAGTAAAGCTTTTTCTCTCTCTTCTTCTACTAAGAATCTGCGTAATACTTTACCGATAGCAGTCTTGGGCAAGGCCTCTCGAAATTCAACTTTCTTAGGAATTTTAAATGCCGCCAGCTTATCCTTACAATAGGTCATGATCTCTTCTTCTGTAGTGCTTATTCCTTCTTTTAAAACGATATATGCTTTCACCATTTCTCCCCAATATGGATCAGAAATTCCAGCACACACTGCTTCTCTCACTGCGGGGTGCGCATACAGTACCTCTTCCACATCACGTGGATAGACATTATATCCGCCCGAAATGATCATATCCTTCTTCCGATCAACAATATAGAAGAACCCGTCCTCATCCCTATGAGCAATATCGCCGGTGTAGAGCCAGCCATCTTTCAGAGTGGCCGCCGTCTCCTCAGTTTTTTGCCAATAGCCTAACATGACTTGGTCCCCTTTAACCACCAATTCACCAATCTCTCCCGGTTGTAGTTCTTTTTCTCCCGTCTCCAAATCCATAATTTTAGCATCTGTGTTGGGAGCTGGAACTCCAATTGAACCCACTCGGGCATGGAATATTGGATTTAAGTGGGTGGCTGGTGATGCTTCCGATAAACCATATGCCTCAACTAACCTGCCACCCGTTAATTCTCCGAAACGAAGCGCCACTTCCTTGGGAAGCGGAGCTGATCCACTTAGGCAACAGCGAATAGACGAAACTTTATATTCCTTAATCCGCGGATGATTAATAACTGCAACATACATGGTCGGCGCTCCTGGAAAGAATGTGGGTTGATAATCGTTGATATGTTGAAGCACAGCATCAATATCAAACCTCGGTAAAATGATCATGGCTCCTCCGGAAATAATTGCTATGTTCATACAAGCTGTCAATGCGTATATGTGAAATAGGGGTAATACTGTTAAAACTCTTTCCTCACCCTCGGTACCGGATATCCATCCCCAAGCCTGCATAGCATTGGCAACAAGATTATGGTGGGTTAACATGACCCCTTTAGGTGCTCCAGTCGTACCCCCTGTATATTGCAAAACAGCAACTTCGTCTGATTTGCTTTCCATTGCCGGAGGCTCTAGATTATCCAAGCTTGTGTTGGCTACAACCTCCTCAATATCCATAAATACGGGATTATCGTCTAAACCTAAGCCTTTAAGTCCAGAAAATGCACTCACCCAGTCTAACGCGATTATTTTTAGCCCTACTTCAGCTTGGATCGGCGTGATACGAGGCAAAAGTTGTGGAATTGAAACAATTCCGATGGCCCCAGCATCTTGCAAAAGTGCTTTTAATTCACTTTCCACGTAAAGGGGGTTCGTCTGCACCACTATAGCCCCTATCCTTTGAATAGCAAAGAACGCGACTACCCAGTTAGAACTATTGGGCATATATATTGAGATGCGATCCCCTTTTTTTACTCCTCTCTGGACTAACTCTTTGGCCAAACGTTCAACTTGAATATTCATCTCGCTGTACGAGGTTGTCTTACCTGCAAAGATTAACGCTGGGTTATTAGGATATTTCTGCTCGGTCTCCTTAAACATTCCCAGCAGAGTTTGCTCTGGGATCTCTAATTGTCTCGGAATATTCTGCTCATAAAATCGATACCAAGATCTCTCACCTAAACCTTCTGCCATGCATTCATCCTCCTCTAATATGAATGTTTACTCATTCATATTTAACATATTTTAACACACTTATAGATAGATTAATATATAAATATCTTAATTTTCTATATATTTATATTATTCAGTTAAAAATTATATTTGTACTTTTCTTTATTCAATTTTTTAATCACACTATAACTAAATCAACCCGCACTTGAGCAATGGTTGTTTTGGTTACAATCCTCTGACACTAATCAAACTACAGTTCTTTGTAATTTCGTCTATGTGTAAGTTAGATGCTAAAGATCAGATATTCCTAGCCAAGAGATACCTTGTCCAATTGATAACTTTTTCCATATTAAGATACGTTAGGCACGATAGTCTTCAGTGGAGAGTATCGCCGAGCCATCGGGGATCCACCCGTTCGCAAGTAACGAAAGAAAGCTGGGATTTACTTTCGATCCAACTATGTAAAAGCTATAAGCTCAATCGGAAAGATAGAATAATAATAATCCTAGTTCATGCTAAAATTCGTGAATTTGCGACAATTATTCTTGACAAAATTCGATAATCATCATATTGTAGTAAAATATTAAAGTCCAAAGTAATATAACTTAGGGAGGCTTAAACAAATGTTTAGAGTTAAGACTTTGAAATTTCCATTGATATTTGCTCTTGTGGCGTCTTTAATCGTTGGATGTGCTCCTTCAAAACCTTCAGGTGACCAGACCCAAAAGCAAGAGAAACCAAAAGTATCGATATTGATTCCTGGTAAGCACAATGACAATGGTTTTATGGAAGCTGCGTACAGAGGCTACTCTAAAATCAAAGACACTTTGCCTGTTGAAGTTTCATATGTATCTGATGTGTCTGCTACATCGGATAAGGATGTTCTGACTGAGGCTATGCGAGAATTAGCAAAAAAAGATGCGAATATGATTATCGGACATGGTGGGCAATGTAACGAACCCGCAAAGACGGTCAGTAAGGAATTCCCGAACATAAAATTTGTCGTGATCCAAGGTAATGTCAAAGGTGATAATCTCTCCAGTTACGTTGTCAAACAGGAGCAGTCAGCATGGTTAGCAGGTGCTCTTGCAGGTTTGACTACAAAAACTAATGTTGTAGGGCATATCTCAGGTGCATGGCCTACACCAGGCTTATTAGGTAGAGCAGCCTTCTATGATGGTCTAAAATATGTAAATCCTGACGCAAAATTTTTAACTTGGTTTACTGGAAACCTAGACGATTTAGAAATTAACAGGAAAGCAGCAGAAGCGGAAATTAAAAATAACGCAGATATCATCTATACTATGCTTAATGCAGGGAGAACCGGCGTTATTAATGAAATCAAAAATAACGAAGGCAAAGTGAGGCATATAGGAAACGTTTCAGACTGGACACAAGTGGATAAACAATTCATCGGCTCTGCTGTCGCAGATTCCAGCGTGGCAATCTTCAATTCAGTCAATGACTTTATTAACGGTAAGTGGCAAGCGAATCAAGTCATTGAAATCGGTTTGAAGGAATCTGATGTTGTAAAACTCACAATGGCAGAAGATGTTCCAAATGAAGTTAAAGCCAAAATCAATGAGTTAAATGGTAAGCTCATAAGTGGAGAGATTAAGATTAAAACAACTTATGAAGGCAAAGAATTCTATCCTGCGACAGGTGAATTCGTAGATCAATCGTTCAAGTCAAATTTAGGCAAGTAACAGATACTTGGGGCATATCCCCTGGGAAGTAGAATCCA
The DNA here is from genome assembly GCF_000802135.1 of Desulfosporosinus sp. BICA1-9. Classification (NCBI taxonomy): domain Bacteria; kingdom Bacillati; phylum Bacillota; class Clostridia; order Eubacteriales; family Desulfitobacteriaceae; genus Desulfosporosinus; species Desulfosporosinus sp. BICA1-9. The sequence continues at coordinate 891 of NZ_JUEE01000113.1, read as the reverse complement.
CACTGCGACTTATAACGAAGACTCCTGCCGTGTGACGAAAGGCGGACGAGCCTTTCGCCACACGACGACATATAAGGCACTCTCCAGCAGTGTGGATCCCGAACGGGTGGAACCCCGGCTTCCATTCGATGTTTGATACTTGAGATAACAAGCAAAAGACTACCTCGTTAGAGGTAGTCTTTTGCTTGTTTACCTAAGATACGTTAGGCACGATAGTCTCCAGTGGAGATTATCGCCGAGTCACCCTCCCCAAAGAAACACTTCGTGGCGAAGGTGAGCCTAACGCCACACGGCGTCCCAAGACGAATGCTCCTGCCGTGTGGATCCTACTTTCCCAGGGGCTATGCCCCAAGTATCATCGGCCCTGGAACGAAAGGCACGATAGTCTCCGGTGGAGAGTATCGCCGAGCCACCCACCCCAAAGGAATACTTCGTGGCGAAGGGGAGCCTTTCGCCACACTGCGTCCTGTGACGAATTCTCCTGCTGCGTGACGAAAGGCGGACGAGCCTTTCGCCACATTGCGACTCGTGACGCAAACTCCAGCAATGTGGATCCGAACGGGTGGAACCCTGTGACCCAGATGTCCACAATCTTTTCAGTATTACAAAACACAGAAAAACTACCTCGTTAGAGATAGTTTTTCGCTTGTTACCTGGCGATGACCTACTTTCCCAGGGGCTATGCCCCAAGTATCATCGGCCCTGGAGGTCTTAACTTCCGTGTTCGATATGGGAACGGGTGGAACCCCTCCGGCATGATCACCAGATGCCTACTCGATGTTCGAAATACGATGTTCGTGGTTCGAACTCGAATTGTTTTCTTCGAAAACAAGAAATAAGGAGTTATCTTATCGCTGTTCTCTCAAAACTGCACAGAGTCTATTATCTAGT
>NZ_JUEE01000112.1:0-13045 GCF_000802135.1 Desulfosporosinus sp. BICA1-9 | reverse complement strand
TTGAAACCGTCAACGTTCTCCAAGGCTCCAAACTTGCGGAAGCCATCACCTATTCTGTCAACCAAAAAGCTTCATTGAGCGCGTTTCTCGAAGACGGACGGATTGAATTATCTAACAATCGAGCTGAGAATAAAATTCGCCCCTTTGTTATAGGAAGGAAGGGATGGTTATTTTCAGATACGACCAAAGGGGCCAAAGCCAGCGCCATCGTTTACAGTATTGTGGAAACAGCTAAGGCTAATAAAATCAACGTCTACATGTTCCTATTCTATATCTTCAGTAAACTGCCAGGAATTGACTTCAAGGCTAATCCATCACTACTTGAGGACTTTATGCCCTGGTCACAGAAACTGCCAGACTACTGTCGCAACAATCAATAATAGCTTGGATGGTTCGCCCCAGTATGATGAATTGTACTGGGGTTTTATTTTGTCAATGCACTGCTTCGTTAAGCGCTTACGTTGAATCTAGAATAGAATTAAAATTCTATATTGTTCAGCCTGCAAATTTCCAAAAGAGGATTATTTATGATCAAATGATCATTTGCAAAAGGCCTTATTGCTGGAATGAGTAGTATAATCGTTCAGAATATCTACGCTTCTATTGTTAGTTGATTTGGATCTACTGTAAGCGGTGGAACAAATACCGTGGTACAAAAAACTGGCCCTGATTTGATTATTTTTGGTTTTTACGGGGTCAACGCTAGCTCTATCAATATTTATCTTCATACAGATATATTAACACCAGTGTTAACTATTCTCAATATTCCAAAAATTATTTTGTTGAAGTGCTCCTCGCTCAATTTGCTATTAACATTTTATATTTACTTGCTCAATCCTACTCTATTTTCTCATGCATAGAAACATATTTCTAGTCAGCATTTTGTAATCTACGAATTGATTCTTCACGGTATCAATGACTAAGTATGCCTATATCCTTTAGCTATTTCACAGAAGAATAGTATCAATAATTCAAAGCTTGTACCCTTTAAAGTATGTGGTCATTTCCTATTCTACGACCAGCGTCAAAGATTCAACAAAGAATTAATACAGTTCATAGAAAAATAAAATTAACTTGGTTGCCTCACTCTATACCTCTTATCCTTTTTTCTTGTGCTGTCCCAGCTCTTTTTGAAGTTTAACTATTAATGCATCGACCTTACAGTTCTGAGCCATAACCGCCTCATCTTGAATGATAGGAGTGCCGTTTTTTAAAGCTTCTTCCACAAGCATGTGCAGCTTTTCTTTCTCTTTTTTCAGTTTTTCATTGAGAGGCATTTTTTTCATGCTGAAATCTTCTCCTTTGTTTTAACCTGCATATATGAATATTATGGTTCCAGAAAGCCTGTTTCGGAGATCACTAAGCCATCTCTCCGGAAAAATAAAGCAACTTCACCAGTATATTAGCCACCATGTATTTTTGTTGATGCCAGAGAAAGACTTGATATGGGGGCGTCAGATGCTCAATTAACTCCAGATTATTTAATTTGGTTTTCTTGAGCGTATACCGTTAGTATAAATCGCCTCAATTTATATTTCAACGGTATTCCGTTAATTATATGCAAAACAAATTGCTATCATTTAATTAACGGAATACCGGTTAGAGGTGATGAAATGAATATTTCTCAGGCAGTAGTTAAACGCATTAAGCTGTTGTGCAAAGAACATAGACTAACAGTCAATGCACTTTGCAATGCTTCAGGTGTAACGCAATCAACTGTAAATGACATTGTGAACGGAACAACATACAATGCAGGAATTGTAACCATCAAAAAGCTATGCGACGGATTTGGAATTAGTGTTCGCGACTTTTTTGACTGCGATCTTTTTTCTAATTTGGAGCAAGAGGTAAAGTAGCCGCAGTATGTGGCAGCCTCAGAACAGACTGAAAAAGCCGCCACACTAGTGACGGCTCTATCAAATTACATATTGGAAAGTTTCGGTTTACTTTTAATATGAATTTTAAGAACGCTCTGATACGAGCTATCTTTTCTTCATTGTTAATTTGGTCATTAAGCAACATGCCTAACTGTCCAAAGGATGCCGCAGTTTCGTAGGCCCACTGGAAATATAAACCACCCAAACAGGTGGGAAAAAGAGTTATTTTACATTATTGAAATCAGTGGGATCAAATCCACTTTATTTATCCTGTCCGGCAAAGCTTCTCCTTTACTGCAAGCCTTTGCCTGTACGAGAATAGAACCTCAGAAGCAAAAAGGTAAAGCAAGTCATTTTTTTCACACAGCGCAAGCTCTGAGAATGACGCTGAAAAAGGATACAGTAATTAAGGCTTTTACCACTGGTGTGCTAAAAGCCGCTACACCATCATGTTTCTGGCATCGTTGTCAAGGGTAGTATTTTCTCCTTTCGTCGAAAATCTCAAATTCTAAAACAGGGAGCAGCGGCCCAAAGATTCGCCATAATACTCAAGTACATAAGGAAGTATTACTGCATTGGCCAATTTTTTAACACAATTGCTTCCGCTGATAAGAATTTATTGCCGGTTTATCACTCATCCTCAACCATTCTTGCTTCCTATTCTTGATCTCAAGCTTACAGCAAAAGGATTTAAGGGAAAACCATAGTCCCTGCTATTTCCAAATCAGGAAACCAATACGACCGAACTGTTTCCTGTTTCCTGTAGGTCCGAAAATGATCAATATCCAGGTCTTTAAACCCATAAACCAGTATAATCTCCTGATCAGGATCGACAATCCAAAACTCCCTGACCCCGGAAATCATAAAGGTATTCAGCTTATCTACCATATCTTTGGATCTGGTGCTTGGCGATAAGATCTCAACAACCAGGACTGGCGTGCCCATATACCGGCCTTTTTCATCGGTGGTCTCAGCCACATCACAAGCAACAAGCAGATCGGGCTGCATTACATCAGGGTCTTTGAAGCCTTCTTTCCGGAAATGTACATCGAAAGGGGCATAAAATACCTTACACCCTTTCCCTTTGAGATACTCCTTGAATCCAACATGTAAGTTTCCCGAGATTTCTTGATGGATAGTGCTTGGCGAGCTTAACAGCACAATTTCACCGTTGATGAATTCCATGCGCAAATCGCTTTTCTCGTAGATTTCCATAAATTCCTCATAGGAGACTTTTTTGCCTCCGTACTGGTAGTCCAAAGCCTTCTCCTTCATGAGAAAATTGCGGTCGCTATCTGTGATGTAAGGTGTGAGCCTCACCGCTTTTTTACCGTTTTTGGTAATTACCACTTCATTATCATTGATTACATAATCCAAATATGTCCCGAGATTGCTTTTAAGCTCGGTGGCTGTAATTATATTGTTCGATTTTTGATTGTCTTCATCGTTTATATCGTTCATATCGTTCATAATTCCAATCACCCCGTACGATAATTATATTATATCGAACGATGATTAGCAATCCTTTTTAGCTCACTGCGACCTTTCGGGCAAGCTCAAACACGCCATCCTGTCACATTTTCTCCTTCAAACCTCTCGCTAAAAAATCAATCACCTTATTTTTATACGCTTCATGGGTATCTGGATCCTTGGCAGCTAACTCGCTCAACTCCCACATCAGTTCCTTGAATGTTTTGTCCAGGCTCTCGTATAAAAAGGCGATTTTATTGGCGCAGGTCTTGATATCGGTTGTACCGCCGTCAGTCGTTTGGAAGAGCTCATCAAACTCCGAACCCATGGCGGCGCCATAGCCGGCTAAAAGCCAGCCATGTTCGGCATCGGCGAAAGAAAGTTTAGCAGCGGGAGATAAATTTGGGCCGGTATCGATTTCAGCCTTTTCCCAATTCTGCCCGCCGTCTGTCGTACTACAAACAATTATTTGGGGAGAGGATTCCTGGGTAATGGCAAGCACCGCGTCACTTTCTGAGACGTTACTTGCAGCTGTACTTGCGCCTGTGCTCGACGTATTGCAAGCCGCCAGTCCGCTAAGCAGGATGATGCTTACAAGCACCAAGGAGAATGTGATGACTCTCCGACGTATACGTTTATTCAATGTATTGGCTTTAATAATATTCATCCCCTCCATTTTTCAATCAACCTTCGGGAATATGAGATATTTATCTTCAACCCAAAAAGACCATCCTCCCGGTGAGTCAAGATAGGCAAAAGTTTCTTGTCTCTTCTCAATCCTTCCCCTGACATCATGAGTAAGATTAGTTGAGGTTGCCGATTTTATTTCATTAAACTGATCAACTTCATAAATTGGAGTACCTTCTTTTAGAAATACATCTCCCTGTACAAGTTTGACATTATCTTTGGTTAATTTAACTGTTTCTGATTCCGGAATCCATCCTTTAAAATTAACCGGAGTGTCGTAGACAGGCATAGCTACATATAACCACAATTGTTGACCTTGACATTGAGCGGCATCTAATACTTGAATAATCTTCAACATCATGCTGCAGGATAAATTTCTCCCGCTCATCTTCCGGAATCCCCAGAAGGAGAAGGGCCTGGTAGTAGGTCAAATTCGTCAGCGCTGACGAATTTGACCTACCGCTGTCAGCGGTGGAAGCGAACAGTTTATCTCCATATTCTTCAAAGAGCTGCATCAGCCTGTTGGCTATGCGCTGGGAATAGCTCACCGATTCGACTAACCACTTTCCCCATTCTCCATGCGGGAGCAGGGCTTTGGCCTCCTTCAGGCGCTTACCGACCTCGATGGCATTGGTAAGCATGATTTTACAAGTCTGTTGTTTGATCCTATTAATCTCAGCCGCGATGACAAGTGGCGTACGTTCAGTGATTTGTTCATTCATTTTGATTCCCGCCTTTTTAATAGCTTTAATTACAGCATACGTAGACGGGCTTCGGATGGTGAAGGCTTGGGTATACCATCTCCCTGGCCTTTAAAAACAAGAAGGTATTGCTCATTGCCAGCCGGTACTTTATGGATTTCATTGTCGAGCAGTACGGGCGGACTTCCTGAGTAATTTGTGGAATAAAATAAGCGGCCTGTGCAATCGTACACGTGTACGATTGCACAGGCCGCTTATTTCGCTTAAGTAATCAGTTCTGGACTTTTATGGGTATTCGGGCCTGATTTGTATTTGATTAATTTTTTATACGAACGCTTATTTAACATCACAATATTTAAAAACCGTTTTAGAAATATCTGTTATCATTCTTATTTCTTGCCGGCTGTGATCGCGCAGTAGGTAAATCAATTCATCAAGTTCTGGATTTTCTCTCGGTGAGGAATCACTAACCAAGTAATCTAAACTGGCCCCTAAAACTTTAGCAATTTCAATTAAAGTTACAAGGCTTAATTTTCGTTCTCCCCGCTCAATTTGCCCAAGAAATGAGGCGGAAATATTCGCTTTTTCAGCTAGCACTTCCTGAGTCAATCCTTTATCTAATCGTTCCTGTTTTATTCGTTCTCCAATTATGCCGTAATCCACTAACCACAACCCCTTTAATAGTAACTATAAAGGTTAGCTTATGCTTAATTAACACGCTATAAGCGTTATATTATATTGCTATTAGCTGTATTTTGTCTTATACTGTTAATATCATGATAAGATTCTACATTTCGGGCAATTAAACCTAATATAAAGGAAGAATAATAATGCTGGTAGCAATTTGCGCTAGATCGGCCAACGAGAATGATGTCATCATGCAAGTTAAGAATTGTAGGCAATATATCTTAAAAAATTGGAATCTAGAGACACAAATAAAACTATTTACCGAAATTGTGGAAGGCCCACAAAACCTTGAGATCTGTTTGGAATTACAAAAGCTACTCAAAGAAGCCAATTACCTTGATGCTGTAGTGGTATCCCATCCCCTTAGCTTCTTCTCTCATATTATGAACGAATTTATTATCATTTATAAAATAATTGGAAGGCGTAAAATTCATTATGCAATCTACCTTCCAACTGATAATTAATTAAGATTACTGTCTTATTCGGCTAAATTTTATCAACAATACCGGTAGCCCTAGATTATAATACTAGAATTATCATTTTAATGGCTCATATTTAAGAGGCATAAAAACGAGTCTACTTTCAGAAGCTTCTGATTTGACAACAATACGAGCCTTCTCAATTGCTGGATTTGTATACCGTGAAATAAGCGGCCAATCCAATAATCGTACAATTATACGATTATCGGGCTGGCCGCTTATTTCACGTAAGAAATCAGTCCCGGACTTTCTATGGTCTCCACGCCTGATTTGTACTTAGCCAATGATCTAGCTTCAAATTTTATAAGTATTGTCTAACACTATCAATAGTGATATTTTGAATCAACAGTGGTATACTATAATCAAAGAGGAGTCATGTTACTCGCATGACTCCAATATAACAGCCGCTTAAAGAGCGGACGGCTTCAAAAGTGCGGAATAGACCGAACCTTTGCTGTGAGGCGGTCTATTTCCGTTTATGGAATGAAAGTATTAACACTACCAATGTTGCAAATGAAATCATCAGCATCAAAGTCTGGTATACTTCCACGGCATCACCTCCCTTCGGAGGAATGCCGACCGCCCTGCAAGCCTTTTTCTGTTACAAATAAATTATAGCATATAAGCACTCAATTTTGGGTGCTTTTTATTATGTCTAAAAGGAGGTTTGTATACATCTCCACACAGCTTGCATGTATCTATCACAATACAGATATAAATGATTTTCTGAATATCTTTCTTCTTACTTTTCTCCCGCCTTAAAGTTATAAATCGGCTGAATAACTTTCATAATATCCGCTGTCGGACCAATATGCTTTACGATGTCATCCATTGTCTTATAAGCCATTGGACACTCATCCAAGGTTTCTTTACTGACAGAAGTCGTATAGACCTCCTTCATCTGTTTTTTAAAGTCTGAAACGGTAAAACTTTGTTTGGCCTTGGTCCTGCTCATGAGCCTGCCTGCACCATGGGGAGCAGAACAGTTCCAATCCTCATTGCCTTTGCCAACACAGATGAGGCTACCATCCCTCATATTGATGGGAATTAAAAGCTTTTCCCCTTTCTTTGCGGACACTGCGCCTTTCCGTAAGATCATTGTGTCGGTGTCAATGTAATTATGAGTCGTAGTGAACTGCTCCACTACGTCTAATTTCATTCCTTTTACGATCTCAGTAATCATGGCTTTACGGTTGAGCACTGCGAACTGCTGGACTATTTTCATATCATGAATATAGTCCTCAAACAGGCTCCCGGTTACATAGGCGAGAGGAAACGGAATTTCGGTCAGCACCTGATTTTTAAATTCCTTCAAGGCATTCTGGATTTCCTTATCACGGCCTTCAGACTTTAAACGGACAACGAGTGCCTCCATATCTGATTTGTCATTATGGTTTATCTGCTTATACCCAGCGTCTTGATAATATTTTGCCACCTCAAGTCCTAAGTGTCGGCTCCCTGAATGAACTACAACATATAAGCTGCCCGCCTCATCCTTATTAACCTCAATAAAATGATTGCCACCACCCAATGTCCCAATACTTTTTTCTGCTCTGTCCAATTGCACTGCTTTAGGACAACGAAGCCCTGTTAAATCAATTTGTTCGTTATACCGATGGGGTGTCTTCCGCACCTCAAAACCTGACGGTATATTCTCATAAATCAACTTATCCAGCTTTTGCAGTTCCAATCGTTTGTTGCTGATTGAGATAGTTTCCATACCGCAACCGATATCTACCCCCACTAAGTTAGGGACTACTTTATTCGTAATGGTCATCGTGGTTCCAATTGTGCAACCAGCTCCGGCGTGCACATCCGGCATGACCCTAATTTTGCTTTCTTTTACAAAATCCTGATTACAAAGGGTTTCAATCTGTGAAGCAGCCCCTTCTTCCAGAATATCCGTATACACCTTCGCCATATTATATTTCCCTTCTATTTGCATCATTTTTATCCACCGTTCCATTCCTATATTAAATAACATAGTCATACCTAGCTTCATCAATTATCCAGTATTTATATTAGTTTAAACTCCTTGCCTTCATAAATTCTCATTGGGTTTCCTCTGGTAAGCAGGTTGTGCTGCCTCCACATAGATTCTTTATGGCTACTGTTATTATCTTCATTTTTCGCCTCAATAAGGTTTGCCAAGCGGGCAAGTGCCAGCTTTTTATTCATATATTGTGATCGTTCCTCATCTGCTGTAACCGTTAACCCAGTAGGTATGTGAACTGCTCTGACTGCCGTTTCCACTTTATTTACATTTTGGCCACCCGGTCCGGAACTTCTCATGGCGACAATCTTTACATCTTTTTCTGTAAAGTGGAACCTTTCAGCCGACTGATATACTTCAATATTAATAAACCAATTCTTTCTTCGATGATTAGGCCTGTATGGACTTGGGCAAATCCAGAGGATTGTACCTTTCGTGCTGTCAGTATCACCCTTAAATTCCTTCGGATCGATGGATAGAAGAATAGATTTATAGGTACCGTTATAGTGTCCGGGTACTGAATCAATGACTCTTGTAGTTTTATTTTCATTCAATATTGTTTTCAGGAAAAGACCTACTGCCAGTTCACATTCATCAGGACCTTTCCCTGAGCTAATTTGCATCCACATTTCCGGAACCTCCTTGACTTTTGAAAAGAAAATCTCAATTGTAGAATTACTATCTTCTAGTGGCAAGAACAAATTGTAATTCTTTTATGACATTCTCGCTGATTAATCCTTTTAGGCGGATAGTCTCATCAAGATTGATAATCTCTTTCTCTGTATCTCTGTCTGGCTTAGAGTATAAACTTGTAGATTTAGGCAACCAATTATTTAATATATTTCTTGCTTCACTCAAAACCGGCTCTTGCTCTCTGGAGATGGCATAAAGAATAGCTAGAAGAGCCTGCCACCCTCCGTAACTATAAATTATTTGAAGTGCAAAAATTCGTGTATTAAGATCTTCGCTCTTCAATTTCTCTTTCATTACAGAAAGTATTTCTGGCATTTTTGCTTTTTTGAGAAGACGTTTTGCTGTTTTTTTAATCTTTGGCAGATCAGAATTTAAAGCGTCCAATACAAAACCAACGGTATCCACTTTCGATAGTTGCCACATCGCTATCAGGGAAGCTAGTCTCATTTTAGGTTCTTCATTTGTTTTGAAACCACAAACAATATCAAAGTCTCTTTGGCCACCTGTTTCCCCTAGCCCAACAATGGCTCCCGGTAAAGGGTTCTTTAGAATTTTGAGTCTATAGAATTCTGGAATATCTGTGACCATTGAATGCTTTTTTACGATAAATCTAGCGTCATCTCGCACGGAAGCAGACTCATCTACCAAAAGCATCTCTATAATTCCCCTAAAATTCAGGCAGACAACATCTTCATGTTCCCTTAGTACTGCCGTTTTAACTTTAGAGGATTTGTCCTGAAGCAATTTTTCAATAATCGCATCTCGGGCTTGAGGTTCAAGAGATTTTATTGCTCCCACAAGCCACATCCTAACTTCAAATGATTTATCTTGAAGAGCAGAGATTATGATGGTTTCATCATTGACAATCCTATCCTTCAATAGCTGATAGCAAAACAGCCGTGTCTTAACCTGAGGATGTTTTAGCTTCCTCTTAACTATATCTTTAAAGGAATCATCTTTGAGAAAATCTTCAACTTGCATTTTTATTTGGTTAAGATCCACCCGAACCGAGTCTTGTAATTTATTAATCAAATCAAAGTGATTGATAAAAAGATCTATGTTGTCAGGAATGAACATGTTTTTAATAATATGTTCCGCCAGATTTCTTACAGATACAACCCAATCATTGAGCCTTAAAAGAATATATGGAACAGCGCTTGGGCTTTTTACACCAGATATTAATTTCAAAGCCTTCTCCCGAACATAGCCATTACTGTTGAGTGACGCAATACCTAACAGGTGAACGGAGATATCGGTCTCAAACTCTAAAAGGCTAACCAGGCTTTTCTCATCTATCCTAGTGTATTTAACCTGATCGTAGATGCGGCTCCAGTCCTTACCCCCAATTTTACTCATGATTCCTGCAGTTATTTGGGCAGCAGTTAAAGCAAGCGTTGTATTTTTTACGAAAATTAGAGGAAAGACGTATTCAATATCCTTTGGATCGATATCTTTGCTTAACCAATGCAAGGCAGCTAGTTTATCTTTAACTTTCGGAAATCCGAACATTTTTAGGGGTTTGATTAGAGTCTGATGTGCAGAGTATTTATCAAGATATTCCCTCATTAAATCACCTTCTTTTCTCGATTCCCCTCCCGAAGGAAGGAAATCTCTCCTACCAGCCATTGGTTCTTCGGAGAGATTTTTAACGAGCCCTCATCTTAATTCGTTGACTTAGCCGAGAGCAAATTGTTCAGCTGTTCAAGCAAGCTGCCTCCACCTGTAAGGGATATATTTCCGATCTTATCACAGATTTTTTCTAAGAACTCCAGTTCCTTTAACCGATAAAGAGTCTGGTTTTCCTCCATCAGCTTTGCCGTATTTAAGAGGCTTCTGGTGGAAGCAACTTCCTCTCTGCGGGTGATGACGTTGGCTTGAGCCTTCTTTTCCGCAATCAACACGGTATTGAGAATTTCTTTAATATCCCCTGGCAGAATAATATCTTTCACCCCAACAAAAATAAAGTCCACACCAAAACCGGAGCTTTTCTCTTGGAATTTTTCAAGGATGTAGTTCCCTACTTCTTGCTTTTTTAAAAGAAGATCGTCTAACTTTAATGATCCTATATATTCTCTTAAGATGAGCTGTAAAATGATATAAAGCTGTTCCTCAAAGGACTTTACTTCAATGACTTTTAGTGGATCGATAATTTTGTACTGACAGACAAAATTCAATCTTAAGGTGATCTTGTCTTCCGTCATAATTTCTTGACCCGTCATATCTATCTGCTGCTGTCTTAGATCTACATTTTTCACGGCAATATGTATTGGACTCTTCCAGAAGTAATATCTGCCGGGTTCCAATATCCTTTGAATTATATTGTCGTAATAGAGAATCCCTTTTTCATAGCTTGCAACTTCACAGTAACTCAAAAAACCGGCCAGCTTCGGGCTACTGTAGACTGAAGGATCTATATCCCCTTGGACTTGGGGATTTCGTATATCTATGATGATAAACTCATGCTTTTTCATGACGTTCCAGAATGCATATTTTCCTGGCTTTAGCACCTCAGTAAGCTTCTTATCTTCAAAATGGATAGCAATCTCATAGTCCTGGATATCGATTACTGTGAGTTCCTGCAAAAGTTCATGATCTCCAAGAAACAGATTGATGTTTTTACCGTTCGTCTCGAAGGTATTATTAACATCTGATGTCACAACCTGATATTTAAGCAATGGATTAAGGTAATGTTTCCCAGGTTTTAAGCATTTTGTATAGTTACCGTCTTTGAATAATAAACCTCTTTCATCATTCTTAATGCTTACCTTCATTTTAATCCATCCTTTTCTTAACAATTTTTGCTGAATCTTTTTCGAGAATCCCTGCGGAACCTTAGCGGAGTACTGCTTAAGGACAGAGTTACCTATCTTGGTCATGATTAATTGTTTATGCCTCAGACATAGCCTTGGCGTGAACTACTTCAGACAAGTTTAGGTTCGCTTTATCCGGTATCCGCGCACTTCATGGCTTAAGTCCCGGTGTCTCTGCAGATGTACTGCCTAAACATGGGATTCTCTCTAAAGATTCAATCTTCAGGTGACCATTGAGAGCTAACCATAGCTTCAGATCCTTAAATCTGATGGGGATTCGAACCCCTTGCCGAAGGCTCTACCACTGAGCTAATTACCTTACGGTAATGGAGGAATCGAACCTCCGTTCCTCGGTTCTTGAGCTCCACATTCCGATACCGGCATACCTAAATCTTAAGAAGTCAGGCACCGTAAGATTATACTGAAATCTATGTAAAGGAATTAGGAACATTTTTAGTATACCGGGATAATTTGCCGGTCAAAAGACAAAAAGTTTGCAACATTCATCTTGTTGCAAACTCTAATGATTTTCTTACTCGGCTTATTATTTCATCAGCGATTCTTTGAGGGGATGTTACTTTGACATAGGGTCCTAAAGAAATAATACTCCGTATTAAATTTTCTTCTTCAAATAGGTAGTAATGAAGTTGTAACTCGTATTTATTATTTCCTAAATGTTTTGCTGATCTCTCCATACCGGAAAAGCACATAAAACTTCTCTCCATCGCTCCCTTTTTGTCCGTAACTTCTAAGACTATGGGCTCTTGGGAGTATTTTTCGAAAAGTAATGCCCTCGCGGTTTCTCTATCTATGGGGACCTTCTCGTTAACGATCCTTAGGTTTGACAGTGTAAAAAGGTTGGCCATAATCGGCCTGTTATCATCAAGGGAAAACATAGATATTCGAAATCTACCGTCTCTTATTGAATATTCAAGGCTAACCGGCATGGCCAGTTTATTCTTATGAACATACCCTTTTCTATCTTGGTTATCATAGCGAATAGGCTTTTCTTGAATTAACGCTTCTAAGAGCAATCTAAAATTATCTTGGTATATATCCGGCTGAGAAATCTCCGGCAGCTGAATGATATTTGTCATTTCCAGATAATCTTTTTTAATCGGTGTATCAATGTCACGAAGAATGGTTTGTAGTTGGGCCAAAGTCTCGTCACTTAAAGTCATTTCTATTCCTGGTTGGCTAAGCAACGCTTTTAACCATGCTTTTTCTAGGTTTGTTGTCGCTTCTCACCTAAAATGACGGCGTAAATCTCACTGCCAATGGCGGAAGAAGTGTACTGACAACATGCCAAGATCTGTAGAATTGCAACGACAACACATGCAAATTAAGAAAAATCCCCAACACGCACATGCTAATCAATGTGTATATTGGGGATAATGTGGATAACCTTTACATAGCAGTACCACGTTGCCGTTCAGTATCCGCTAAAATACGCCCAATGTGAGCGTCCTCAATGACCTCACTTCCTGTTCGCTTAGCCTCATACAGGGCATGAGTACAAATCGTGTTAATGAGTCGAGGAATTCCCTTTGTCTCTGAGTGGATAAGTCCGATTGCACTATCCGTGAAAACAGGGGTAGTAACTCCAGCTTGCTTCATTTGGTGGCGAATATACGTTGCAGTCTCTTGG